>NZ_CP088022.1:7800000-8062500 GCF_013373795.3 Bradyrhizobium quebecense | reverse complement strand
TTCCGGCTATCGAAGGTGGGTTTCCCCATTCGGAAATCCGTGGATCAAAGCTTCTTCGCAGCTCCCCACGGCTTATCGCAGCGTAGCACGTCCTTCATCGCCTCTCAGCGCCAAGGCATCCACCGAACACCCTTAAGGCACTTGATTGCTCTCATTATCAATGTCCACACACTCGGCAGAATGTTGTCTGCACAACTGCCACTTAAGGCGCGCATCCTCGATGAATGCGATTGTGCAGCCGGACATTGACTAGAAAGACCAGCTTGCTTCGTAAGATCGGCCCGATAGCGAGGCGGTCAAGCTTCGCTAAAAAGATCGTTTTACAACTCGCTCATCTCACTCATCTTGCGATGAGCTGCGATGCGCGAGCGCCGAAAACGATCTGGAGATTATGAATGGTACCCGCGAATTGCTTCGCAGATCCAAACTCGGATCGATCTCCTCTTTACGATGTCAGAAAACACGCACGTCACCGTCCATCCGGACCAATGAGTGCGAAGTGATGTTTCGCGGACGATTTGAACAGAGCTTCTTGCACAAGGTGCATTGTCGAGCTTCAATTCCATCTGGTGGAGCCAGACGGGATCGAACCGACGACCTCATGCTTGCAAAGCACGCGCTCTCCCAGCTGAGCTATGGCCCCGTACCAGAAGACGAATGCTCCGCACTCGATCAAAATGGTGGGCCTGGGAAGACTTGAACTTCCGACCTCACGCTTATCAAGCGCGCGCTCTAACCAACTGAGCTACAAGCCCCTAACACGAGGGACATGCCGGCGCGCACCCGACTTATCGTCGGTGCGTCGCACAGCGCTCAGCCCTGGCGCGTGTTCGTCCGCGAAGAAAGAGAAACGAAGACGGCGAAATCCCGCCAATGGAGCTCAACAATCCTGAAACTGTTGGCCCCTGAATGTTTCTAAAACGGTTCGATAGTGAGCGTGAGCTCGCTGAAGAACCATCCTTAGAAAGGAGGTGATCCAGCCGCAGGTTCCCCTACGGCTACCTTGTTACGACTTCACCCCAGTCGCTGACCCTACCGTGGCCGGCTGCCTCCCTTGCGGGTTAGCGCACCGTCTTCAGGTAAAACCAACTCCCATGGTGTGACGGGCGGTGTGTACAAGGCCCGGGAACGTATTCACCGTGGCGTGCTGATCCACGATTACTAGCGATTCCAACTTCATGGGCTCGAGTTGCAGAGCCCAATCCGAACTGAGACGGCTTTTTGAGATTTGCGAAGGGTCGCCCCTTAGCATCCCATTGTCACCGCCATTGTAGCACGTGTGTAGCCCAGCCCGTAAGGGCCATGAGGACTTGACGTCATCCCCACCTTCCTCGCGGCTTATCACCGGCAGTCTCCTTAGAGTGCTCAACTAAATGGTAGCAACTAAGGACGGGGGTTGCGCTCGTTGCGGGACTTAACCCAACATCTCACGACACGAGCTGACGACAGCCATGCAGCACCTGTCTCCGGTCCAGCCGAACTGAAGAACTCCGTCTCTGGAGTCCGCGACCGGGATGTCAAGGGCTGGTAAGGTTCTGCGCGTTGCGTCGAATTAAACCACATGCTCCACCGCTTGTGCGGGCCCCCGTCAATTCCTTTGAGTTTTAATCTTGCGACCGTACTCCCCAGGCGGAATGCTTAAAGCGTTAGCTGCGCCACTAGTGAGTAAACCCACTAACGGCTGGCATTCATCGTTTACGGCGTGGACTACCAGGGTATCTAATCCTGTTTGCTCCCCACGCTTTCGTGCCTCAGCGTCAGTATCGGGCCAGTGAGCCGCCTTCGCCACTGGTGTTCTTGCGAATATCTACGAATTTCACCTCTACACTCGCAGTTCCACTCACCTCTCCCGAACTCAAGATCTTCAGTATCAAAGGCAGTTCTGGAGTTGAGCTCCAGGATTTCACCCCTGACTTAAAGACCCGCCTACGCACCCTTTACGCCCAGTGATTCCGAGCAACGCTAGCCCCCTTCGTATTACCGCGGCTGCTGGCACGAAGTTAGCCGGGGCTTATTCTTGCGGTACCGTCATTATCTTCCCGCACAAAAGAGCTTTACAACCCTAGGGCCTTCATCACTCACGCGGCATGGCTGGATCAGGCTTGCGCCCATTGTCCAATATTCCCCACTGCTGCCTCCCGTAGGAGTTTGGGCCGTGTCTCAGTCCCAATGTGGCTGATCATCCTCTCAGACCAGCTACTGATCGTCGCCTTGGTGAGCCATTACCTCACCAACTAGCTAATCAGACGCGGGCCGATCTTTCGGCGATAAATCTTTCCCCGTAAGGGCTTATCCGGTATTAGCACAAGTTTCCCTGTGTTGTTCCGAACCAAAAGGTACGTTCCCACGCGTTACTCACCCGTCTGCCGCTGACATATTGCTATGCCCGCTCGACTTGCATGTGTTAAGCCTGCCGCCAGCGTTCGCTCTGAGCCAGGATCAAACTCTCAAGTTGGACTTGAACTTTGAACCGGCTGATCACAACGTTTGACGAGGTCCCACCATTCCTCGCCGACCGAAGTCTGCGAGCTGCCTACGATTCACATCGTAGGCAACGATGGTGTAACCTTTAAACGTGTACCGCCGAAGTCTTTCGTCCACCCTCAGAAAGTCAAAAGCCGAAGCTTTCAAGTATTCCGAGAGACGCAAGGACTCCGCCGTCCACGTTTCTCTTTCTTCATCTTCACTTGTCAAACAGCCCGGGATCCGATGACCCCACACCCTTAGAGGGTGGTTCTACCCTTCAGCGACGAACAGTGAACCTCAACCGATTTATGTCGGCTGCTGTGTCACTCATCGAAGTGAGGAGCATCAGTGGCGCGTTCGCTCGCCTTGGTCAGTGACCCGGCGGCGCCGCGCTCAGTGGTTGGTTTATAGTCCCCACCCCTCGGGATTGTCAACGACCATTGTCAACAAATCGTCGCACGCCCAAATCGCGTGTGCAGTGCGAAAAAGCTCTCGTATTTTCTATGACTTAGGTCGGAGGTAAAAATTCGCAAGCCAACGCGCGCCGCAAAAAACTTCAAAAAAAGTTTGTCGCCGAAGGGCTCGTGAGGCCCTCCGGAACGGGTTCCCCGGCGCTCCAGAGCGGGCGGCGGCATCGACCTGCTTCAGGAAGATTTTCCATCTCAAATGCCGCACTTGAGCCACAATCCTGCGACGTTCTGGCTATAAGACATGCATTGAACCGCTCGTAACCTGTGGGGGCACGGGTGGTTTTTCTGAGGGACCAGGCGATTTTCTCCAAGAACCCGTCGCCTCTTCCCTACGCGGCCGAGCAACATCGAGAGATCTGCACACCATTGACGTTCGAGAGTGCGGCTAGCTAATGGCCATCGTCTTCTCGATTTCGATGCGTGTGGCTCGCCACACTGCCGAGATTCCCCTTCAGGGGATCGAGGTGGGGACAAGGACGAGCAGAGGTCGATCGCAGTTGCTGGAATTTGGGGGGATATCGGGTTGAGCCAACGGGCGGCACGCGGAAGCGGCATTGGGCGCGAGACCGGGATGATCGATCTCGGTCACGAACCGCCGCTTTCAGTCGACGGCACCGAGGCTGCGGTGATCGATCGCCGCCGTGTCTCCGTACAATGGTTCAGCGGCACCATTCTGACTGGATTATGTGGCGCGGCCCTGATCGGCGGCGCCGTTTTTGCGTCGCTCGATGGCGAGATGACCTTCGCCAAGGTGCCGGAGCGCGTCGAAGGCGCGCTGCGCGGCGCCTTCACCGGCAATGATCGCGTCGTCAGCCTGCACAAGGGCGACCGCCTGCCGCCGCCGAGCGAATCCTCCGCCTCCCGCAGCCTGGTGCGCGTGTCGACCGTGACCCGCGTCGGCAATCGCGACGTGATGCGGGTGCGGCCCTTCATCCGGATTTCCGGCAATCTCTCGATGACCACGAGCGATCTGTCGTCCAAGATTCCGGCGTTCAACGCGCAGCGTCTGTTGACCGATGTCGGCTCCGACACGCCGGCGGCGGCCGAGGATCCGAATGCGGCCGACGCCGCCGAGCCCGACGCCGAGGTCTCTTTCGTCACCAAGGATCTCGGATCCGTGCTGCCGAAAGCCAAGCTCGCCGCCGTTGTCGCACTCGACGACGTGCTGATGCGAGTCCGCGACGCCGCCAATTGGCGCGGCTCCGGCGGTTCGGTGCGCTACGCGTCACTCGCCAATGCCGCGGCCGATGCCACCGGCGCCGGCCCCGATATCAGGATGGCTTACGCTACCGAGGGCAACACCTCCGACCCCTATGCAGGCTTCGAGACCCGCGTGGTGCCGGAGAACGTCACCCTGCTGCCGAAGACCAAGGAGCAGGTCACCGGCGGCAATCCGGTCGGTGAACGGGTTCACCTCGTCAAGAAGGGCGACAGCATCACCTCGATCCTGCGCGATCAGGGCGCAACGCCCGACGAGGCGAAGGCGATTGCCGCAACGCTCGGCCCGCGCGGCCGCGACGGCGGGCTGAAAGAGGGCCAGAAGGTGCGGATCCTGATGGCGCCGTCAGCACCGGGCGCCCGGCTGCAACCCTATCGGGTGGTCGTCGCCAACGACTCCGTCGTCGAAGCCATCGCCGCACTGTCCGATATCGGCAAATACGTTGCGGTCGACGTGCAGAGCATGAACACCACGACCGATACCGCCGACAATTCCAGCGACGATGACGAGGATGATGGCAGCGGCGTGCGGCTCTATCAGAGCATTTACGAGACCGCGCTGCGCAACAAGGTGCCGCCGACCGTCATCGACGATATGGTCAAGATTTACTCCTATGACGTCGATTTCCAGCGCAAGGTCCAGCCCGGCGACTCGTTCGACGTGTTCTATGCCGGCGAGGACGAGGGCGTCACCAGCACCGAAAAGACCGAAGTGCTCTACGCCGCGCTGACGGTCGGCGGCGAAACCAAGAAATATTACCGCTTCCAGAGTTCCGACGACGGCGTCGTCGACTACTACGACGAGACCGGCAAGAGCGCGAAGAAGTTCCTGGTCCGCAAGCCGGTCAACAACGCAATCATGCGTTCGGGCTTTGGCGGCCGCCGCCATCCGATCCTCGGCTATGTGAAGATGCACACCGGCGTCGACTGGGCCACCGCCTACGGCACGCCGATCTTCGCCTCCGGCAACGGCATGCTCGAGAAGGTCGGGTACGAGGGCGGTTACGGCAAATATATCCGCATCAAGCACTCCAATGGCTACGAGACGGCCTACGGCCACATGTCGGCCTTCGCCAAGGGCATGGAGATCGGCAAGAAGGTACGGCAGGGCCAGGTGATCGGCTTTGTCGGCTCGACCGGCCAGTCGACCGGCCCGCACGTCCACTACGAAATCCTGGTCAACGGCCGATTCGTCGACCCGATGCGCGTGAAGCTGCCACGCGGCCGCTCACTCGAAGGCCCGATGCTGGCGGGCTTCGAGAAGGAGCGCGACCGGATCGAAGCCCAGATGTCCAGCCGCGGCAGTTCGCGTATCGTCTCGGATGCCACGAGTTCCACGTCGCAGACGCGCTCCATTACCAACCGCTGATGATGCAAGAGGCCGGCCTGTCCGGCCGCGCAGATCCCGGGAAACGCTGCAGGCGCAGATCAGAGGCTATGCCGTTTCCAGGCCGTCACGCCGCCAATTTCAATAAATTTCGCGCCCCAGGATGGGAACCCGAACGGCGAGCATCCAGTTGATTCGACAGTAAAACCTCCAATGGAGGGTGTCATGGAGAACTGGACGAACGCAAAGCTGTGCGACGTCGCAAACCTGATCCTCGGCGCGATTCTCTTCCTGTCGCCGTGGCTGTTCAAGTTCGACGCCGGCACGGTTTCCACCAACGCCCACATCGTCGGCCTCGTGATGGCGGTCCTTGCGATCGCCGCGCTCGCGGCATTCGCGGTCTGGGAGGAGTGGCTGAACCTCATCGTCGGGCTTTGGGCAATGGTTTCGCCCTGGGTCCTCGGGTTCCAGGCAATGACCACCGCGACGACCGTGCACGTGGTGATCGGCATCGCCGTCGCCGTCCTTGCGGCGATCGAGCTCTGGGCGATGTCTCAGCATCCGCCTCGGCTCACAACACACAGCTGAGGCTCTGAAGCGATACGTCCCTACCCGCTGGCGCGGATCGCCGGCGGGCGGGGGGTGGTCGTGCTCAACGAAGGTATGCACAAGGATTTGCGCCATGACCCGGCTCACCCGCGACGATGTGCTGAAGGCCGTCGGCCACGCCGACGATGTCACCATCGCCAGGATCATCGCATCCGGCGCCACGATCACCGAACTTGCCGAAGCCCAGGCCTGGCTTGCCAATGACGAGCCGCTGATGAACGCCGGCAGGCCGCTGGCCACAGGCCGCACCCGCGAGCTGGTCGATATCCTGTCCGAACTCGAACCCGCCGATGACGACGAGCCCGGTCAGCTCAGTCCACCGATCGTTCCGCAGGACTAGCCTTGGTTACGAAGCCCTCCCCGCGACCGCGGGGAGGGCTTCGTTGTTGCACTCAGTTCAGCTTGCGCTTCGAGACCGGGGCATCGAACTGCACGATCTCGGCGGTTTTGGGCACCTGACCGTTGAAGGTCAGCACGTTGCCCTTCTCCGAGATCACCACGCGATCGCCGTCCTTGACGTCGCCGGCGAGGATCATCTCGGCCAGCGGATCCTGCACGCAGCGCTGGATCACCCGCTTCAGCGGGCGGGCGCCGTATGCCGGATCCCAGCCCTTTTCCGCGAGCCAATCCCGCGCCTTCGCCTCGAGCGTGAGCTCGATCTTGCGATCCTCGAGCAGCTTGCGCAGCCGCGCGAACTGGATCTCGACGATGCGGCCCATCTCGCTCTTCTGCAGGCGGTGGAACAGGATGATCTCGTCGATGCGGTTCAGGAATTCCGGCCTGAAATGCGCCCGCACCACGCCCATCACCTGATCGCGAACCGCCGCGGTGTCCTCGCCTTCCGGCTGATTCACCAGGAATTCCGAACCGAGGTTCGAAGTCATGATGATCAGCGTGTTGCGGAAGTCGACGGTGCGGCCCTGACCATCGGTCAGGCGGCCGTCATCGAGCACCTGCAACAGCACGTTGAAGACGTCGGGATGCGCCTTCTCGATCTCGTCGAACAACACGACCTGGTAGGGCCGGCGCCGCACGGCTTCGGTCAGTGCACCGCCCTCGTCGTAGCCGACATAGCCGGGAGGCGCGCCGATCAGCCGCGAGACCGAGTGCTTCTCCATGAACTCGGACATGTCGAGGCGGACCATCGCGGTCTCGTCGTTGAACAGGTCAGCGGCGAGCGCCTTGGTCAGCTCGGTCTTGCCGACGCCGGTGGGCCCCAGGAACATGAACGAGCCGGTCGGCCGGTTCGGATCCTGCAGGCCTGCGCGGGCACGGCGCACCGCGGTTGCCACCGCGCGCACCGCTTCGGCCTGGCCGACGACGCGCTTGGCGAGCGCGTCCTCCATTTTCAGGAGCTTGTCCTTTTCGCCCTCGAGCATCTTGTCGACCGGCACGCCGGTCCAGCGCGAGACGACCTGCGCGATGTGGTTGGCGGTGACCGCCTCCTCCATCATCTCGCCGCCGTTCTGCTTGCCGCTTTCAGCTGCCTCGATGTCGGCAAGCTTCCTTTCCAGCTCGGGGATCCGGCCGTAGGCCAGTTCGCCCGCCTTCTGGAATTCGCCGCGACGCTGCGCATTTGCAAGCTCGACGCGGAGCGCATCGAGTTCGCTCTTCAGCTTCTGGGCATTGGAGAGCTTGTTCTTCTCCGCGCTCCAGCGCGCCGTCAGCGCCGCCGACCTCTCCTCGAGCCCGGCGAGCTCCTTCTCCAGGGTCTGCAAGCGGCTCTTCGAGCCGGCGTCGTTCTCCTTCTTCAGCGCCTCCTGCTCGATCTTCAGCCGGATGATGTCGCGATCCAGCGAATCGAGCTCTTCCGGCTTGGAATCGACCTGCATCTTCAGCCGCGCCGCCGCCTCGTCCATCAGGTCGATGGCCTTGTCGGGCAGGAAGCGGTCGGTGATGTAGCGGTTCGACAGCGTGGTCGCGGCCACCAACGCGGAGTCGGTGATACGCACGCCGTGATGCTGCTCGTATTTGTCCTTCAGGCCGCGCAGGATCGAGATGGTATCCTCGACCGTCGGCTCACTGACATAGATCGGCTGGAACCGGCGGGCCAGCGCCGCATCCTTTTCGACATGCTTGCGGTACTCGTCGAGCGTGGTCGCACCGATACAGTGCAGTTCACCGCGCGCGAGCGCAGGCTTCAGGAGGTTGGACGCGTCCATCGCGCCGTCGGTCTTGCCGGCGCCGATCAGGGTGTGCATCTCGTCGATGAACAGGATGATGCCGCCCTCGGCGGACGAGACCTCCTGCAGGACAGACTTCAGCCGCTCCTCGAACTCGCCGCGATATTTCGCGCCGGCGATCAAGGCGCCCATGTCGAGCGACAAGAGCTTCTTGTCCTTCAGGCTCTCCGGCACGTCGCCGTTGAGGATGCGCAACGCCAGGCCCTCGACGATCGCGGTCTTGCCGACGCCGGGCTCACCGATCAGGACGGGATTGTTCTTGGTCCGCCGCGATAGCACCTGGATGGTGCGGCGGATCTCCTCGTCACGGCCGATCACCGGGTCGAGCTTGCCGTCGCGCGCTGCCTGGGTCAGGTCGCGGGCATATTTCTTCAGCGCATCGTAGGCGTTTTCAGCCGTCGCGGAATCAGCGGTGCGGCCCTTGCGCAGCGCTTCGATCGCCGCATTCAGGTTCTGCGCCGTGACGCCGCCCTTGCTCAGGATGGAGGCCGCCTCGCTGCCCTTCTCGAGCGTGAGCCCGAGCAGCAGCCGCTCCACCGTGACATAGCTGTCGCCGGTCTTGTCGGCGGCCTTTTCGGCCGCATCGAAGGCGCGCGCCAGCTCCGGCGACAGGTAGACCTGTCCCGCACCATTGCCCGAAACCTTCGGCAGCTTGTTCAGCGCCTCTTCGGTCGCTTTCAGGATCGCCCTGGAATTGCCGCCTGCACGGTCGATCAGACCGCCGGCGAGTCCCTCATTGTCGTCCAGCAGCACCTTCAACAGATGCAAGGGCGAGAATTGCTGGTGACCGTCGCGCATTGCGAGCGACTGGGCAGACTGGATGAATCCGCGCGAGCGCTCAGTATACTTCTCGATGTTCATTCGTTTTCCCTCGGCCTGCCATCGTCACCCATTCAGGCATGACAACGGCATCTTCATTGGGTTTTCCGCGGGCCGCGTTGACCTTCCTCAACCAGCCTCTGGTCGTCGCCATCATTTTTCAGGCTTGCCGCAGATGTGGGCACTTGGTTCCGAAACGGAAGAGCCACGGTCTGCGATTTCACCCGATGGAGCTCAGCGCCGCACGATGGCGACAAGGTAGCGGCAGGGCTGAGCAGTTTCGTTACGGAAGACGATATCCGACGGCGGCCCGAGCTCGACGCGGTCTCCCGCAGCGAGCTCATGGCGCTCTGCCCCTTCCATCAAGGTAAGGCGGCCGCTGATGACCCAGACCACCTGACGGATCAGGTGATAGGCGCTGGCCGGGAAGCCGGCTTCCTGCCTGGCAGGCAGCTCGACTTCCACCAGCTCCAGCGGATTGGCCGGATGCAGGAACACCTGCCGCCGCAGATAGGCCGCCTTCGGATCGCGCCACACCGGCTGATCCTTGGCCCGCTGCAGGCGGGAAGTGTGTGAGGCAACCTCGAACAGCGCGGCCATGGTCAGGCCATAGGCCGTGGCAATCCGCGACAGCGTCGCCGCCGTCGGGCTGGCCTCCGCCCGCTCGATCTTGCTCAGCATGGCCTTGGACACGCCAGCCCGCCCGGCGAGTTCCGCCAGCGACCAGCCGCGGCCCTCCCGTTCAGCGCGAACTCGCCGCCCGAGAGCTTCATCGGCATTGTCTTCTATAATTGACATGCTGTCTTATATAGTGGACGATGGGAGTTGTTCAAGAGGCCCGTCGAGGAACGACCATGATGATCCGCCCCGCCACCGAGCAGGACATTCCTGCGATCACCGCGATCTTCAACGAGGCGGTCGCCAACTCGAACGCGATCTGGACCGAGAAGCAGGATTCCGAGGCCGAACGGCTGGCCTGGATGAAGGCCCGGCTGGCACTGGGCTACCCGGTGCTGGTCGCGGCCGAAGGGCCTGTGGTGCTTGGGTACGGCACGTTCGGCGATTTCCGCGCCTTCCCGGGTTACCGCTACAGCGTCGAGCACAGCGTCTATATCCATGCCGACCATCGCGGCCGCGGCCTTGGCCGCGTCATCGTCGACGAGCTCGTGGCCGCCGCGACGGCGCTCGGCAAGCACGTCATGATCGCCGGCATCGACGGCGGCAATCCCGCCTCGCTGCGGCTGCACGCGCAGGCCGGCTTTGTGGAGGTCGCGCGGATGCCGGAGGTCGGACGCAAGTTCGGCCGCTGGCTCGATCTCGTCTTCATGCAGCGCGTGCTGGATGCCGCAGGCGCGGCGCGGCCCGATTAGCTGCCTTCGCATCGGCGACGGTTTTCCTCGCGCGCCAAACACGCTAGAGCGGGAGCATGGACAGCACGCACACCTCCTCCGCCCGGATCACCGGCATCTACCGCTATCCCGTCAAGGGTCTGACGCCCGAGCCGCTGCCCCGCGTCGAGCTCAAGGTCGGCGAGACGCTCCGCTCGGATCGCCGCTACGCGATCGAGAACGGCCCGAGCGGTTTCGATCCGTCGGCGCCGAAGTGGCTGGCGAAGCCGCATTTCCTGATGCTGCAGCGGGACGAGTGGCTGGCGCCACTGCGCGCCCATTTCGACGACGACAGCCACGTGCTGACCTTGCGCCGGGACGGCGCGATGGTGGCGCAGGGCGATCTCGAGACGGAAGCAGGGCGCGCGGCGATCGAGCGCTATTTCGCCGACCGTCATGCCGGCCAGATCAAGGGACCGCCCAAGGTGCTGGTGAGCCCCGGGCACAGTTTTTCCGACGTGCCGCGCAAGGTGGTCTCGATCATCAATCTAGCAAGCCTGCGGGCGATCGAGGACATGGTGCAGGCGCCGGTGCATCCGTTGCGCTTCCGCGCCAATCTCTATGTCGAGGGCTGGCCGGCCTGGCATGAGGCCAGCCTGCTCGACCAGACCATTGCGATCGGCAGCGCGCGGGCCAACGTGGTGAAGCGCATCACCCGCTGCGCCGCGGTCAATGTCGATCCCGATACCGGCGCGCGCGACCTCTCGGTCCCGAACACGCTGATGCAGCGCTTCGGCAACAATGAATGCGGCATCTACGCCGAGATCATCAGCGACGGCAGCGCGACCGTCGGCGACACGATTGCCGCGGAACCGCACTAGGTCACGCCCCAGGTTCCGTATTCCTTGAAGACGGCATAAACGTGCATCGCATTGCAATGTTCGGTTGCGTGCAATAGACTTCACTCGACATTTTGAATTGCAGCAAATTTGTCGAAATTGATTGCACGGGGTTGCCATGAGCATGATCATGGTTTCGTACCGGCGGGTCGATCAGGACACAGCGGGCCGCATCGCCGACCATCTGATCGAGAAGTACGGTGAGAAATCCGTCTTCTTCGACGTCAACAGCATTCGCACCGGCGCCAACTTCGTCGACCGGATCGCCAAGGCCATCGTCGCCTGCGACGTCGTCATCGCGGTGATCGGTCCGCATTGGATCGGCAAGACTGACGATGGGAAACCTGCGCGTCTGGAGGATCCCGCAGATTCCGTGCGCTTCGAGATCGAAACGGCGCTGAAGCACAACAAGACGCTGCTGCCGCTGCTGGTGAACGGCGCAACCATGCCGGAGGCCGCCGAGCTGCCGGAATCGCTTCGCTTCCTGCACTTCTGCAACGCCGCCCGGGTCGACTCGGGTCAGGATTTTCGCGTGCACATGACCCGCCTGATCGATACGATCAACGAGGTCCTGAGTGAGGCCGGGCGATCGCCGCTGCGTGAAGTTTCGCCGATCAAGCGCTACTGGAAGTACGGCGCAGGCCTCGCCGCCGCGGCATTGGCGCTGGCCGTCTGGACCGTCGGGCCCGCGTTCGAACATACCGTGGCGAAGTCAGGCGGACAGGACGATCAGACCACCGTCGGACGCGCGACGCCGCCCGCCGTTCCGGCCTCCGTCACGCAGCGCGCCAAGGCGCATGACGGCTTTCTCTTTCCTGATTCCGATCGACGATTTCTGAGTGAGGCCGATCTCAAGGACATGTCGGCGATCGAGCTGCGCATCGCACGAAACGAGATTTTCGCGCGGCATGGCCGGTTCTTCAAGGATCAGGTGCTCGCGAACTACTTCTCGCAATTCGCCTGGTATCAACCCGCTGCGGTCGAAGTCCCCCTGAGCAACCTCGAGACGACCAACGTCGACACGATCGAGGCGAAGGAGCACGAGAAGTGAGGCCAGCCGGCAGTATCGTTGATCTCGCACCGCGTATGGCCACCTCCCCCATTCTCAGGCTATCAGATTCACACATTCTGAAGCCTTAGATTGGCGCCGTATTTGATGGCGTGGAACTTGGCAAGGCCGATGCGGATGACTTTGGGACCCGGCTTGCCGTAGTAGCCGGTCCAGCCGCCGAGGCGTGCGATGACCCAAGCGACAAAGGCCAGGGATCCCTTCGGGTGCGGATTGCGTTGCCGCTCGGTCTTGCCTTCGAGCCGGGCGGAGACGGCTTCGAGGATGGGTTGGTCGTCCGGCTCGAAGGCATCGCTCAGGAGCTGATCCGTGTTGCCGTCGCGGGCCTGGACGAGTTGCTTGATGGTGATGGCCGCAACGGCTGCAGCAGCGACGAAGTTGATCATGGCCTGCGGGTCGCCGATATCGGCTTCCTCTATATCGAAGCCTGCCGTCTTGAGCGTACGGAAGAACTCCTCGATCACCCAACGCGTCCGGTAGAAGCCGACCACTTGACGCGCGTCGTTCAATGTAGCGACAGCGTGGGTAGTCAAAAGCCGCCAATGCACAGGTGCGCTACCGTCTTTCGGCTCCGATACCTCGCGGACATCGACCAGCGTCAGGTGAACCGTCTCGGGCAACGTCGGATCGGCTCCATGGAGCGGCCGGCATACGGCCACCGGCGCGAAGCGCACTGCGAACTCGGTATCGCGCGCGCGCCGTCCTGGTGCGGCGGGGACCGTCATGGCAACGCGCCCTTGTTCGGCCTGGGCGTCGATGAAGGTGAACAGCAAATCCGGGTCTTCTTCGGACCCCTCGATCCGCCGATTCTGGCAGGCCCTCACAACCAATTCGACGTTTTGCGGACGCTTCACGAACAGTTCGTAAAAGTCGCTTTCGCGGTCCGATACCATCGTGACGCTGGCCGCCGCAGCCAGTACCTCACCCGCCCGTTCGCTGCTCTCGATCCATCGTTGCGATTCCTTAGCCGCCGTCGCCCGCTTGCGCCGTGGTGCCAACTCCTCTCGGTTACGGTTCCAGACCTGCATCGAGACCAGACCGAGCAACCCTTGCGTCTCGGCCTCTACCGCCAGTGCCACATGCAGCAACAAACCCGCGGCATTGCCTTTGGCGACCGGTCCGTAGCATTGTCGCGACCGCCGGCCGCCCAAGATCAATTCCGACGTGTCCTGTGCGACAACAACATGCCGACCAGCCGCTCGCTGCCCGGTGAGGTCTCCGGCATGCCGTGACATCTCTGCGGCCGTCACCGACGGATTGTGAAGAAGCCGGCGAAACTGCATCTCGCCCGCACGGTCCTCACCGAGGCGGCGGATGCACGAGCCAGGCCGGGCCACCAGCGCCGCATGCAGCCGCGCCCCCCTTTTTCCAGGCGACGATCGCCAAATCGTCCCAGTCCATATGCCACCCCGGCCATCAAAACCTCCACCGGCTTGCCTACCGATAGAGAATCCCGCTTTACCGCTAATCGCAACCCAGATGTGTGAATGCGATAGCATTCTCAGGGGAGAGGTGGCCAGTCCCTGATCAATTCGTCGGCATCACATAGGCGTAGATCCGGCCGCGCGAGACCGGCGCCTCGCGGACGCGGTGGCTGCTGTTGCCCGAGATCATGATCGGATTGCCCTTGGCATCGACGCCGGTGATGATCCCGACATGACCGCCGCCACGGCGGCCCATCACGGCGATGGCGCCGACCTGCGGCCCCGAAACGCGCGTGCCGTATTTGGCGAACGAGCTCGCCATGTCGGAGCCGGTGCCGCGATGGCCGGTCTGCTGCAGCACCATGTTCATGAAGCGCGCACACCACAGGTTGGAGCGGCCGGTCGGATTGCCGCCGAGATAGCGGCGCGCCGTGTCGACGATGCCGGTCGAGCCGAAGCCACCTGTCGCATTCATGGACGCGGCCTCAGCGCCGGGCATCACGGCCGCATTGGCCTCGCCGAAGCCGCTTGCCTGCCTCTGGGCGCGGCGCTCGGCGCGCGACAGCCGCGCTGTGTGACGGTGGGGATGACGGGAATAGTGCCGCGCGTGATGGCCGGCATGGGCCGAATGCGCGTGACGCGAATGATGCGGACGGGCGGACGCCGGAGCGGCGGAGATCACGGCGAGCGTGAGCGAACACAGAGCCAGCGCCAAAACTCGAAGCGACCGGCGATACGCAAGCAACTGAACCATACTTCACGAGATCCTCTGAAACGCCCCCCGAGTCCCCGTCGCGTTCCCAAGGGAATGCGGCGGTGGTTTTGAAAATCGGGATGTGGCGCGAGGAAGACTTCATGCGGCGCAGGGAGAACGATTTCTGGGTCATTCCGCGCAAATTCCATGACGAAAATAGCCAGAACTGCCGCATTGCAGCCCCGGAAATTAATTGCAAATCTGGGGGCGGCCAACGAGAGGAGATTTCAATGCCCCATGCCGTCACGAAAGATAACGTCCGCCTCCATTTCGAAGAGGCAGGCAGTGGCACCCCGATCATCTTCCTGCACGAGTTCGCAGCGGATCACACCAATTGGGAACCGCAGATGCGCTACTTCTCGCGCGGTCACCGCTGCATCGCCTATTCCGCGCGCGGCTACACGCCGTCGGACGTGCCGCCGAGCGCCGACGTCTACACCTACACGCACTTCTACACCGACGCGCTCGCAGTGCTCGACCATCTCGGCATCGCCAAGGCGCATTTTATCGGCCTCTCGATGGGCTCCTATTCGTCGCTGCAGGTCGCGCTCAACGCACCGGAGCGCGCGCTCTCGATGACGCTGGCGGCCGTCGGCTCCGGCTCCAGCCTCGAGAATCTCGATGCCTTCCGCGCGCAGTGCCGCGCCAATGCCGAGCAGTACGAGACCATCGGCTCGGTCGAGGTCGCCAAGGTGACGCGCGAGGCGCCGAGCCGGATCCCGTTCCTGGTGAAGGATCCGCGCGGCCACGCCGATTTCTACGCCGCGCTCGCCCGCCACGACGCCAAGGGCTCGGCCAACACGATGCGGAGCTTCCAGGGCGGCCGGCCCTCGATCTACACCATGACCGACGCCATCAGACGCGTGCCGACGCCGGCGCTGATCCTGTGCGGCGACGAGGACGACAATTGCATCGCGCCCAGCACGTTCCTGAAGCAGCATCTGCCGGCCGCCGGCCTCTCCTTCTTTCCGAAGTCGGGCCATGTGCTCAACCTCGAGGAGCCGGCGCTGTTCAACGAGATGGTCGAGCGCTTCATCGTACTGGTCGAGGCCGGCCGCTGGCCGGTGCGCGATCCGAGGTCGCTGGTGGCCGCGCCGGTGTAAATCGTCATTGCGAGCGAAGCGAAGCAATCCATCTTCCCGCATGCGCGAAAGCATGGATTGCTCCGTCGCTATTGCTCCTCGCAATGACGGCAGCTATTTCGCCTTCCCACCCCGGCTGAGCAGGAATACGCCCTGTTCGCCGAACATGTTCCACACCCACCAGGGCAGGTTGAGCGGCACCGGGCGGCCGTAGAGATCGAGCGCCACCGCGCGCTCCATCTTGACGTTGATCTCCTCGCAGAGCTGCACGAAATCCTTGATGGTGCAGAAATGGATGTTGGCGGTGTCGTACCAGCTCGCCGGCAGATTCTCGGTCCGCGGCATGTGGCCGCCGATCAGGAGCTGCAGCCGCATCTTCCAGAACCCGAAATTCGGGAACGAGACGATCGCGCGATGGCCGATCCGCAGCAAGTTCTCCAGCACCACCTTCGGCTGCCGCGTCGCCTGCAAGGTCTGCGACAGGATCACGTAGTCGAAGGCGTCATCGGGATAGTTGACGAGGTCGGTGTCGGCGTCACCCTGCACCACCGCGAGACCCTTGGCGACGCAGCCATTGACGCCCTCGCGCGACAGCTCGATGCCGCGGCCGTCGATGCCGCGGCTCTCCAGCAATTGCAGCAGCTCGCCGTCGCCGCAGCCGACGTCGAGCACGCGCGAGCCCGGCCGCACCATGTCGGCGACCAGCAGATGATCGGTGCGATAGCCGCCGGTCCGCTCCGGCGCGACGCCCGGCAAGGGCAAGGTTTGCTGCATGCTCATGACTGGCCCTCGTCCTTCAGTCCGCGCGCCTTGCCGGCGGCCTGCAGGAAGGCGCGGGAGATCTCCAGGAATTCGGGCACGTCGAGCAGGAACGCGTCATGGCCGCGATCGGTCTCGATCTCGGCGAACGACACCCGTGCGCTCGACGCGTTCAGCGCATGCACCAGCGCGCGCGATTCCGAGGTCGGAAACAGCCAGTCGCTGGTGAACGACACCACGCAGAACCGCGTCTTGATGCCGGTGAACGCTTTCGCAAGCACGCCATTGTGGTCGGCGGCAATGTCGAAATAGTCCATCGCGCGCGTGAGATACAGATAGCTGTTGGCGTCGAAGCGCTCGACAAAGGACGAGCCCTGGTAGCGCAGATAGCTCTCGACCTGGAAATCCGCATCGAACGAGAAGGTCGGCAGCTCGCGGTCCTGCATCCGTCGCCCGAACTTGCGGTGCAGCGCGGCGTCCGAGAGATAGGTGATGTGCGCCGCCATCCGCGCCACCGCCAGTCCACGATGCGGATGCGTGTCCTCGTCGACATAGCGGCCGCCGCGCCAGTCCGGATCGGCCATCACGGCCTGGCGGCCGAGCTCGTGGAACGCGATGTTCTGCGCCGAGTGCCGCGTCGAGCAGGCGATCGCGAGCGTCGAGAACACGCGCTCGGGATAGGCCGCGGTCCATTGCAGCACCTGCATGCCGCCCATCGAGCCGCCGACCACGCAGAACAGCGTCGCAATGCCGAGGCGATCGATCAGCATCGCCTGCGCGCGCACCATGTCGGGGATCGTGATGATCGGGAAATCGAGCCCCCACACCTTGCCGGTCGCAGGGTTCAGCGACGCAGGGCCAGTCGAGCCCATGCAGCCGCCGATCACGTTGGAGCAGATGATGAAGTATTGTTCGGGATCGATCGGCTTGCCGGCGCCGACCATGGTGTCCCACCAGCCGGGCTTGCCGGTGACGGGATGGGTGTTGTTGACGTGCTGATCGCCGGTCAGCGCGTGGCAGATCAGGATCGTGTTGGACCTGTCAGCATTGAGCTGGCCATAGGTCTGATAGGCGATCTGGAACGGCGCAAGATCGACGCCGCAATCGAGCTTCAGCGGCTGATCCATGCCGAACTTCGCCACCAATGACGACGGGTGATCGGCCTCATGGGCGCGATCATCGCTCGGGGTTTGCGGGCTCGGTATCGGACGCACGTTGCTCATCTAGGCGACCCTGCCCTCGCGTGGGAGGGCTCGAACAGAAAATCAGGCCATAAAAAACCCGGCCTGAACAAGGTTCGGCCGGGAGCTGATCTGTCCCCGGCCTGTTTAGCGAGTTGTTTAACGTGGCTGCAAGCCGGCCGGCTCAAATGACCACGGAGTGCAGCGAACCTAGTCCCCAGGCCCCCCGTCGTCAAGGCGGCCCGCGAACCTCCCCTTGCCGGGCGCCAATGGTTAACCGAATGCGCAAGGCACGCCTGCGACGTTTCTCTTTGCTTTCGCTGGCCGTCTTTCCTAATCAGGGACCCTGTCTGGCACGGCATCGGGCCGCCCGGACGACAAGGTTTGAGAGCATGTCCAACCCACCCCCGTCGCCGCCCTCGCTGCAGGAGCTGCGCAAGGAGATCGACGCGATCGACGAGCAGGTTCACCGCCTGCTGATGGCGCGCGGCGACATCATCGACCGCCTGATCCAGGTCAAGAAGACCCAGGAGGTCGGCTCGGCGTTCCGCCCGGCGCGCGAGGCCAGCATGATGCGCGAACTGGTGCAGCGCCATCGCGGCATCCTGCCGCTCGACACCATCGAGAGCATCTGGCGCGTCATCATCTCGACCTTCACCTATGTGCAGGCGCCGTTCGCCGTGCATGCCGATGTTTCCGTGGGTGAGTCCGCCATGCGCGACTCGGCGCGGTTTCACTTCGGCTTCGTGGTGCCTTACGTGTCGCATTTCAGCGCCCAGGCCGCGGTCGAGGCGGCGGCGAAGTCGAAGGGCGACCTCGCGCTGGTCTCCGCGATCGCGAGCCGCACGCCGTGGTGGAATGCGCTCGAAGCCGATGGCGCGCCGAAGATCATCGCACGGCTGCCGTTCCTCGAACGCGCCGACCATCCCGCCGCGTTGCCGGTGTTCGTGATCTCGCGGGTCGCCGACGACGCCATGGTCACGGAAGTGCAGACCTGGAGCGTGCGCGTCTCCGGCTGGAACGCCGATGTCGCCCGCGCCCTGGCGCCGCTCGCCGAGATCGTCGCGGTCCCCGACACCGCGTTCGACGGCGCGGCCCTGCTGGTGTCGGTCACCGGGCAAGACCTGACTAACAAGGGTTTCGAGAAGATCAAGCTCGCCTTGATCGAGGCCGGCGCCTCGGTGCGCTCTTCGGCCCTCGTCGGCAGCCACGCAACGCGCTATACGGTGCCCTCTAACGGATCGGCCAGGACCTGAAGTAAGAGCCGGCCGCCCTAGTATATCCGGAGTTGATGATGTCCCGCCCCGTGCCGAATCCCGGCATCCTCGATATTGCGCCCTACACGCCCGGCAAGAGCCCGGTGCCGGAACCGGGCCGCAAGGTGTTCAAGCTGTCCGCCAACGAGACGCCGTTCGGTCCGTCGCCGAAGGCGATCGCGGCCTACAAGGGCGCGGCTGACCATCTCGAGGACTATCCGGAGGGCACCTCGCGCGTGCTGCGCGAGGCGATCGGCCGCGCCTATGGGCTCGATCCGGACCGCATCATCTGCGGCGCCGGCTCCGACGAGATCCTCAATTTGCTCGCGCACACCTATCTCGCGCCCGGCGATGAGGCGATCTCGACCACCCACGGCTTCCTGGTCTACCCGATCGCCACCATGGCGAACGGCGCCAAGAACGTGATTGCGGCCGAGACCAATTTCACGGCCGACGTCGATGCCATCCTCAAGGTGGTGACGCCGCGCACGAAACTGGTCTGGCTCGCCAACCCGAACAATCCGACCGGCACCTACATCCCGTTCGACGAGGTCAAGCGGCTGCGCGCCGAACTCCCGTCGCATGTGCTGCTGGTGCTCGACGCCGCCTATGCCGACTACGTCTCGCGCAACGACTACGAGCTTGGCATCGAGCTGGTCGCGACCACGGACAACACGGTGGTGACGCACACCTTCTCGAAGATCCATGGCCTGGCCGCGCTGCGGGTCGGCTGGATGTTCGGCCCGGCGCATATCGTCGATGCCTGCAACCGCATCCGCGGTCCGTTCAACGTCACGACGCCGGCGATGCTGGCGGCGGTGGCGGCGATCGAGGACACTGCGCATGTGCAGATGTCGCGGACGCACACCGAACAGTGGCGCAACTGGCTGACCGAGGAGATCGGCAAGCTCGGGCTCAAGGTGACGCCGAGCGTCGCCAATTTCGTGCTGATCCACTTCCCGGCCGACAAGGGCAAGACCGCCGCGGAAGCCGACGCCTATCTCACCCGGCGCGGCCTCGTGCTGCGCGCGCTCAACAATTACAAGCTGCCGCATGCGCTGCGCATGACCATTGGCACCGAGGAAGCCAACCGCCTCGTGGTCGGGAGCCTGCGCGACTTCCTGGCTGGAAAGTGAACACCGACGTGACCACGGCTCCGCTCTTCAACCGCATCGCGCTGATCGGCTTCGGCCTGATCGGCGGCTCGATCGCCCGCGGCGCACGCGCGCAAGGCCTGGTCGGCGAGATCGTGACCACCGCGCGCTCAGAGAAGACGCGCGCGCGCGTCGCCGAGCTCGGCATCGTCGATCGCGTCGTCGAGACCAATATTGAGGCGGTGAAGGATGCCGATCTCGTCATCCTCTGCATTCCGGTCGGCGCCTGCGGTCCGGTCGCGGCCGAGATTGCCGGCCATCTCAAGCCCGGCGCAATCATCTCCGACGTCGGCTCGGTGAAGGGCGCCGTCGTCAAGGACATGGCGCCGCATTTGCCTGACGGCGTGCACTTCGTCCCGGCGCATCCGGTGGCCGGCACCGAGCATTCGGGACCGGATTCCGGCTTCGCCGAGCTCTTCATCAACCGCTGGTGCATCCTGACGCCGCCCGAAGGCACCGACCCCGCCGCGACCGACCGGCTGCGCGCGTTCTGGGCCGCGCTCGGCGCCAAGGTCGAGATCATGACGCCGGATCATCATGACCTCGTGCTCGCGATCACCAGCCATCTGCCGCATCTGATCGCCTACACCATCGTCGGCACCGCCGACGAGTTGGCGCAAGTGACGGAATCCGAGGTCATCAAGTTCTCCGCCGGCGGCTTCCGCGACTTCACCCGCATCGCGGCGTCGGACCCGACGATGTGGCGCGACGTGTTCCTCGCCAACAAGGACGCCGTGCTCGAGATGCTCGGCACCTTCACCGAGGATCTGTCGAAGCTGACGCGCGCGATCCGGCGCGGCGACGGCGAAGCGCTGTTTGACCACTTCACCCGCACCCGCGCCATCCGCCGCGGCATCGTCGAGATCGGCCAGGATTCCGCCGCGCCCGACTTCGGCCGGCCGCATGCGAATTTGAAGAAGTAGGCATAGTAGCCGGGATCTGCCCATTCGTCGTCCCGGCGAAAAGCCGACCCATACGCCGCGGCGAATGTTGTGATCGGGACTCGTCATTCTCGCATCGCACGACAATCAGCATTTGTGGTTGATGGTGTGGACGGCCCCCTACGGCATCAGTGTGCCAGAATGAGGTTGTTGTAAATCTCAGACAAGGAGACCGTCCGTGAGAGAGATTATCCGTATTGGGATGGATACGTCGAAGCATATTTTTGTGCTGCATGGAGTTGACGCGGCGGAACAGCCGGTGTTGCGCAAGAAGCTGTCGCGCAAGCAGGTGCTTGAGTTTTTTGCCAAGCTTCCGCCGACCGTGATCGGGATGGAGGCCTGCGGGGCGGCTCATTACTGGGGGCGCGAGCTTGGCAAGCTTGGCCATGAGGTGAAGCTGATAGCGCCGCAGTTGGTGAAGCCTTATGTGCTGCGGAACAAGAACGACGGGCGAGATGCGGATGGGGTGTGCGAAGCGATGGGCCGACCGCGGATGCGGTTTGTGCCGGTGAAGAGCGCCGAACAGCAGGCCGCGCTGATGCTTGCAGGTGTCCGCGATGGGCTGATCGGCCGCCGTACCCAGCTCAGCAATGCGATCCGCGGCTACGCGGCGGAGTTTGGCCTGATCGCGCCGAAGGGGTTGGACAAGATCGAGCCGCTGTTGGCCCGGATCACGCAGGACGAGAGCGTTCCCGCTATGGCGCGCGAGCTGTTCGCCATGCAGGGCCGTGACTATGCGCAGTTGCAGGGTGAGCTGAAGGCGGTCGAGGCCAGGCTGCTGGCCTGGCACCAGGCCAACGCCACAAGCCGTCGTCTGGCCCAGATCCCCTCGGTCGGTCCGATCATCGCGACCTCGCTTGTGATGAAGACGCCGGACCCGCACGCCTTCCGCTCCGGCCGCTTGTTCGCGGCCTGGCTCGGCCTGACGCCCAAGGACCATTCCACCGCCGGCAAAACCAGGCTCGGCAAGATCACCCGCGCTGGCGACGAGACCCTGCGTCGCCTGCTCGTGGCCGGGGCGACCGCGGTGATCCGGCAGGCAAGGCTCGGGCGCGGCCACCCCTCGCGCTGGCTCGTGGCGTTGCTCAGGCGCAAGCCGCCGAAGCTTGCGGCCGTGGCGCTCGCCAACAAGGTGGCCCGCATCGCCTGGAAGCTGATGGCGACCGGCGAGAGCTATGATGCCGCACGCATGAACGCTGTCACCTAACAGGTCGGCCGGCCGGACGTAGCGCTCGCCGGACGAACCGGAGCTGCAAGAGCAGATGGAATGATCGATCGATCCAGAACGCGAGACAAGCCGCGGGACCCATTGGCCTTCACAAGGTCGCCAGGTTGTTTGGCACTCGCGTCGCGGAAACCATCTTGGCCCAGCGATCAACACGATCGCATCAAACAGGCCGGACATATGGATGACAGCGATCCGACCAATCCCAGAAAGCTCTTGTGCCACGGGGGCCGTCCACATATGGGTCCCGGTCTTCGCCGGGACGACCGGGAGTGTGCGGTGCCGCTTGTGAGTCAAACTACCGCATTCTCGCGACATGATTTGTCCGAGTCTTGCCTCTCGCACAGACAATCTGCAGCGCAGATCCTCATCGCCGCAGTCGCTGATCCCGGATCGGCCCCGCCGCCGATATCGGCGCAACCTTCTGGGTCAGCCGCTGGCGGCCGACGAGGCCGGCGGTTGCCAGCATGACATCGCCGCCGAACCACCAGGAGCCGATCACGAACTCCCAGGCGCGCGGCGGAATCTCGTCGAACACGATGCCATAGACCGACACCAGCGCAGCCAGCGCGGCGAGGAAGATGCCGCCCGCGCTCATGAGCTCGACGGCATCGATGCGCCCCGTGGCGCGCAAGGCGGGCCTTGGAATATCGATGCCGAGATAGAAGCCGACGGCACCGATCACGATCGTCGTCACGATGAAGGCAAGCGTGCCGAAGAAAGCGATGTGTCCCTTCGCGAGCTGGGCGGCGACGAAGGTGCCGGCCATGGCACCGGCCATCGCCAGGCCGGTTCGCTGCAACACATGCGCGGCGCGGCTGACCATCATCAGTTCGCGGGCGATCACGGCCCTCTCCTTTCTGCTCACGATCCTCATCTGCATGTTCCTTTCCAACTCTACGCTCCCACTCCCCGTTCTTACGGGGAGAGGGTTGGGGTGAGGGGCCGTCTCCGCAACAATGCTGGATAACGAACTCGCGGAAACTCCCCCTCACCCAGATCGCATCTTCGATGCGATCTGACCTCTCCCGCACGCGGGGCGAGGTAACCGGAGTCCTAGAACGGGTAGTAGCGGATCTGGGTCATGACGATGTGGTCGTCGGTCTTCGGCGCGCCGCCGACACCTGCGAAAGCGAAGCGCTGGTTGTAGGAGTACTGGATGCCGGCCTTGATCGCCCCGTAGTCGCCCTTGAAGATCGTGTCGTAGAAGCCGGCGGTGTATTGCCTGACCTCCGAGGTGTTGCCGTTGCAAGTCGCCGCCGGCGAGTTCTCGATGTTGCAGCCGAGGTTGTTGTAGAGCGGGTTGCCGTAGCCGAACGGCACCGTGCCGACATTGGAGAACGTCGCCTTGGTCTTCTCGAGGCCGGCATAGGCATAGAGATCGAGCGACGGCGTGGTGTGCCAGACCGTGCCGAGCAGGAACGCCGTGATCGGCAGCGGCTGGATCGAGCCGTCCTGGCGCACCGTCGCATCCGGGAACGGCGCGGCGGTGAAGCGGCCGAGCGCACCGTGCGACGCCGAGCCTTGCAGCTCCAAGAGCTTCGGCACGATCTCCGCCGAGAAGTGCCCGCCGAAGCTCACCGTGTTGACGTCGTGATTGGCGAAGTTGAAGCGATCGTAGAAGTCGCGATACATCGCCCAGCCTTCGACATGCAGCTTGTAGGGCCCAAGCCGCGGATCCCACGCGCCCTTCACGGTGAAGTCAGGCACGTGATTGAGGCTGACATTGTTGGCGTTGTTGAAGAAGCTGCCGCCCGGCCCGGTGAGGTTGACCAGGAGGTTCGGATTGAGCACGCCCTGTGGCCCAACCGCTGGCGTGCCGACCAGCGGCGTGTTGCCGCCGAAGAACGACGTCTGCGGATTTTCCGCCGACACCGCGAGCTTGAATTCGGGCCCGATGTCCTGCCAGACACGAATGCCGGGCTGCCGCGCGGCGAGGAAGCCGGGCACCGATTCGAAATCGATCACGCCGGGCGCATCGACCGAGCGCGGATCGATGCCGGCCTTGCTCGGCGCATTCAACGACCAGCTCTGACCGGCAAGCACGTGCAGGCCGAGATCGGTGCGACTGACCTCGACGCTGGCCTGACGCAGCCTCGGGTTGAACGAGTTGGTGGCGACCGAGTTCGCGGTCTGCGCCGCGCCTTCGAAATCCATTTCGCCGTAGCCGGCGACGCGGGTGTTGGCAAAGACTTCGGCCTCCGCGAGCACCGAGAAGCGGGTCTGCCGCGCCGAGAAGCGCGACTCGCCGGTGTTGAAGTTCTTGCTCTGCGGGAACGGAATGAAGGCGTAGACCGAGCCGGTGTCGGAGGCGAGATTGCGGGTCCGATAGATGCCGGTGAGATCGACCCAGCCGCCGAAGGTGAAGGTGACGCCCTTGTAGCAGAGCTTGCCCGATGCGCAGGGATCGAACGGCACCGGCGCCTTGGCCGCCATGTGCGTGTTCTGCATTGCGCTCTGTCTTGCCGCCAGCGCCTCCTCCTTGCGCGCCTGCACTTCCATTTTCTGTTCGAGCTGCCTGAGGCGTGCCTTCAACGCCTTCAGCTCCGACGCATCGTCGTCCGCCAACGCTGGACCTGCCGACAACAGCACGCTGCCGAGCAGAATCCCCCCGAGAATTCGCATCGCTTCCCTCCACACGAGGTTGTTTCCTCAGGCGAGAGAGAGCGGTATTCGGGGACTGATATTCGCGGCGGCCCGCAATATTCCGGTCACGTTTTTCTCATCGTCGCCGCGGGAATGTTTTGCCGCGACGGACGATATCGCGCGCGAGGGAATAAGGTGTCCGCGCAGTGCGGAGGGTGGATCTTGCGCAGCACAATTCGCCTCTCAGCCCGCGGTGAACGATGGCGGACGTGTAACAACACCGGTCGCAAGACCGAATTGTCGTTCGGCACCCGTTTCAGGCTGCCACGGACATGCGATGGACGAAGGACAGCAAGATGATCGGTGAAGTCATTGTGGTCGGTGACCTGAAGTTACGGGATGACGCCTCGCTCGAGGAATACAACCGGCTGGGCGAACGCATGTACGAAATCGTCAGCCGCCTTCCGGGATTCCTGTCGGTGAAATCGTTCAAGGCGGCGGATGGCGAGGAGCTCACCCTGTTTCGCTTTGCCTCGGAAGAAGCGCTCGAAGCCTGGCGCCATCATCCGGACCATGTTGAAACCATGCAGCGCGGACATGCCGAATTCTACGCCAGCGGCTTCCTGCAGATCTGTAAGGTGATCCGCGAAGTCGGCCCGTTTGAGCATGCGTAACGGGCGTGGGGTGGATTAGCGTAGCGTTATCCGTCGTACAGCTGGCGGTGAACAACGGCGGGTTACGGCTTCGCCTAACCCGCCCCGCGAGTTCACTCCGTCATTGCGAGCGAAGCGAAGCAATCCATCGCGACGCATATGCGGAAGCATGGATTGCTTCGTCGCTATCGCTCCTCGCAATGACGGATGTCTTCGCAGCGTCACCCTTAGAACAGCGGTGGAATCTGCGCGACTTTCAGCGGACCCAAAAACACCGCGCCGTCGGCGAAGCGCAGCGGGAAGCTGCGCGCCTTCTTGCCTTCGAGCGTCGCCTCGGTGCCGAGCGAATTGATGCCGGCGGAGATGCCGGCATTGGCGTTCTGCTTGATCACCTTGCCGAGGCCGGGGATGGCGCGATCCAGCGCGCCGAACAGATTGCTGAGGTCCTGGCTCTTCACGCCCGGTGCGACGCGGTCGAGCGTGGACTGCGGCACGCCCTCCTCCAGCATCTTGTCGATGCCGAGCGCAGGGATGACGCGCTCGAGGCCGGCGACCGTCATCTGCAGCTCGCCCTCGATGCGGCCTTGCGCGTTGAGGCGGAGCGTCCCGGCCGCGACCGAAAGCACGTCGCCCTGCTCGATCCGCGACTGCTGGATCTCGACGCTGCCGCCGGCCGCCTGGATCTCGCGGAAGCGATCCGGCCACGGCTTCGGCGAGAAATCCTTCAGGCCGTTCAGCCGCGCATGGATGTCGGCGTTGAACGGCTGGGTGAGCAGCGGATGCACGTCCTGCAAGGTGCCGCCGGCGATCTGGAGCACGGTCTCGATCGCGGAGCTGTCCGGCGCCGAGCCGTCGACCTGCCTGCCGTGCAGCTCGATGTGATTGACGCGCATCAGCGGTGTCGGCGCGGGACCGCCGGTGCGGTCGATGGCGAGATTGTCGAACACCAGCGAGGCGCGCTGCGGCACCGCCGGCAGGCCGACCACGCTGCTGCGGCCCAGGCTCCAGTTGACCTGTAGCGTCGGCTGTGCGTTGCGCTCGGCGATCGTGGCGGGGCCCTTGAACTCCGCGATCACGAGCTTGGGATCATAGATCTGCGCCACGACCAGGATCTCGACCAGCCGCGCCACGAACGACATTTCCGGCGAGGCAGTCTGCGACACCAGCATCACGCTGGGCTGCTCGCAGCGGATTTCGAGCCGGAACGGGTAGCCCGCCACCGAGCGCTTGTCGCAATCATAGACCCGGCCGGCCTTGGCTTCCTGCGCGCGCCAGGCATCGGCCTGCACGCCGACCTGCGAGGCGGCAAAGAACCAGAAGCCGCTCCAGAGCACCGCGGCGATCAGGACCACGACAGGGACGGCATAGAGGCCGAAGCGCGAGCGACGGCGGGGGGCGGAGTTCAAATCGGACATGCGGCGTCCTTTGGCTGGCGAATTTGTCAAAATCGAAGCGGCAGCAACCTGGGGGCAACCCTTACGCACCTCTTGCGCACCTCTTGCGCAATCCTCGCGCAACCTTTGCGTAACCCTTACGTAACCCTTGGAAGCGTCACGGAATCTGCTTCGCTTCGACGGCGTGTTCTGCTAGCCCATCTGCGCGATGTCAGCAAATCCTCCCCATTCCGAAACCGACGGCGACCTCTGGGTGTTCGGCTACGGCTCGCTGATGTGGAAACCGGGCTTCGAGTTCCTCGAGCAGGTGCCGGCGCGGCTGATCGGCGAGCATCGCGCGCTCTGCGTCTATTCGTTCGACCACCGCGGCACGCCGGAGAAGCCGGGCCTGGTGCTCGGCCTCGACCGCGGCGGCGCCTGCCGCGGCATCGCGTTCCGCGTCGCCGCCCGCCAGCGCCACGACACCATCGCCTATTTGCGGGCGCGCGAGCAGACCACCAACGTCTACCGCGAGGTGATGCGCTCGGTGTGGCTGGAGAATGCGGCGCGCGATCGCGTCTCCGCGCTGGCCTATGTGGTCGATCGCGGCCATGTGCAATATGCCGGACGACTGTCGCTCTCCGAGCAACTGCGCCTGGTGCAGCAGGGCCACGGCCGCTCCGGCAACAACCGCGACTACGTGCTCTCGACCGTCGCGGCGATCGAGAAGCAGGGCTTTCGCGACGCGCAACTGCACCAGCTCGCGACGATGCTGCATGATTCCGGCCCGCTGCATCGCGATGCACGTGCGGCGGACGGGCTCGATTCGGTCTGAGTGCGGCCGCGCCATTGGCGTCGATCTCGCGCATTGAGGAACCGGTTCGCGGAATTTTGCCACGGCGCGAACAATATTGTGGTTTCAATTTCTGGTCGCTGGAATGGAATGACTGGAATGCGCCCCTCATTGCTGAAGCTCGCCGCGCTCGGCCTGCTGTTGCTGCTGAACTCACCATCTCATGCCGGTCTGAGAGAGGATGGCGCGGCGTGCGACGCCAAAGAGCCGCACCCGGAGATCGCGATCCCCGCCTGCACCCGCCTGATCGCGGCCAATCCCAGGGGACGCGACCTCGCGATCACCTATTACAACCGGGCGCTGGCCTGGCATAACAAGGGCGATCTGGAGAAAGCCAAATCGGATTACGATCAATCGATCGCAATCAATCCGTCGTTTGCGCCCTCCTACGGCCAGCGGGCCAAGGTCTATCTGCAAAACCAGGACTATGACCGCGCGCTGAGCGACTTCGATCAGGCGATCCGGCTCAAGCCTGCCGGTCCGTTCAGCGCCGGCTGGTTCAACAATCGCGCTGAGCTGTTCGTTGCCACCGGGGACTATGATCGCGCGCTGGCCGATTACGGCAAGTCCATCGAGCTCGATCCCAACTCCTGGTACGCCTATGTCAATCGCGCGCTGGTCTATGATTTCAGCGGCAAGGACCGGCTCGCGGCGCTGCATTGCCAGGATGCGATCAAGCTCGCGCCCCGCGCAGCCGGCCCCTATTATTGCCGGGCCGTGGTCGAGATCAGCGCCGGCGATCTCGACAATGCCGCGCGCGATATCGAACGCGCGATCGGCATCCAGGATGGGCAAGCCGAGTTCTACTCGCTGCGCGGCCTGACGCTGGCCAGCAGAGGCGAGCTCGACCAGGCCATGCGCGACTACGACCACGCCACGCAACTCAACGCACAGGGCGCGCTGAATTACGCGCGGCGGGGCCTCGCCGACGAGAAGAAGGGCGATGTCGAGGGTGCGCGCGCCGACTTCCGGCATGCGCTCGACGTCATCGGCCTCGATCAGCTCGACCGCACGCAGGGCCAGCGCGTCGCCAGGGAAGGCCTGCAACGGCTGGATCAGGTCGCCATCACGGAGAAGAGCGTCGTTGCGGATCACAGCGCGGCCAAACCTGGCCCGGCCAATCCTGCCCCCGCGCTCGCCGCGGCCGTTCCGATCCCGCCGATCGGCGCGGGCCAGGAGGCAACAACGACCGAACGGCGCATCGCCCTCGTCGTGGGCAACTCGAAATACCGATCCGTCCCGGTGCTGCCGAACCCGGGCCAGGACGCCGCGGCGATCGCCGACACGCTGCGCGCGGTGGGCTTTCAGGATGTCCGCCTCGTCACCGACGCCTCGCGAGACAGCCTGGTCGAAGCCCTCAAATCATTCGCCAACGCGGCTGACGGCGCCGACTGGGCCGTGATCTACTATGCCGGGCACGGCATGGAGATGGCGGGCGAGAACTATCTGGTGCCGGTCGACGCGAAACTCGCGACCGACCGCGACGTGCCGTTCGAGGCCGTCGCGCTGACCCAGGTGATGGGCGCCACCGAAGGGGCGCGCAAGCTGCATCTCGTCATTCTCGATGCCTGTCGCGACAATCCGTTCGCCAACCAGATCAAGCGCACCGTCGCGTCACGTTCCATCGGCAGGGGACTGGCCCAGGTCGAACCCGACAGCGGCACGCTGGTGGTCTACGCCGCCAAGCACGGCCAGGTCGCGCTCGACGGCGACGGCGGCCACAGCCCGTTCGTGACCGCCCTGATCAAGCGCATGCAGACCCCTCGGATCGAGATCCGCAAGCTGTTCGACCTCGTGCGCGACGACGTCATGGCGGCGACGGATCGGCGGCAGCAGCCCTTCAGCTACGGTTCGGTGCCGGGAAGCGAGGATTTCTACTTTGTCAGCGCGAGCCAGAATGCAGCCAAGTAGTCCGCCTCCGCGCGGTCGAGAACGAGCAATCGGGAATACGGCCATCGTCAGGCGTCTGTTGCGATCCGATAAATCGCGGCGGGCGTATGGCGGCGGCCTGTGACATTTAAGCTTTTGCATCGCGGCGCGGACGGATAGAAGCTCATCCGCGAACATCGACACTGATGCAATGAACCTCTCCGCCCCCTTTATCCGCCGGCCGGTCGGCACCACGCTACTGTCTCTTGGATTGGTGGTGGCGGGCATCATTGCGTTTTTCAAGCTGCCGGTATCGCCGCTGCCCGACGTCGACATCCCGACCATCATGGTGCAGGCGACCCTGCCCGGCGCCAGCCCGGCCGACGTCGCTTCCACCGTGGCGAGCCCGCTCGAGCGCCACCTCGGCCAGATCGCCAGCGTCACCGAGATGACCTCGACGTCTTCGCTCGGCTCTGCCCGCGTCACGCTGCAATTCGACATCGACCGTGACATCAACGGCGCCGCGCGCGACGTGCAGGCGGCGATCAACGCCGCGCGCGCCGACCTGCCGACCAACCTCCGCGCCAACCCCACCTACCGCAAATTCAACCCGGCCTCGGCGCCGATCCTGATCTACACCCTGACCTCGGACACGCTGACCCCGGCCGAGCTCTATGACGCCGCCTCGACCGTGCTGGCCCAGAAGCTGTCGCAGGTCGAGGGCGTCGGCGAAGTCTCGGTCGGCGGCGGCTCGCTGCCCGCGGTGCGCGTCGAGCTGATCCCGCCGGCGCTCTACAAATACGGCATCGGGCTCGAGGACGTCCGCGCCGCGCTCTCGAGCGCCAACGCGCACAGCCCGAAGGGCGGCATCGACGTCGGCGACCAGCGCTACCAGATCTACGCCAACGACCAGGCGCGGAAGGCCGCCGACTACAGGCCGCTGGTCGTCGCCTACCGCAACGGCGCGGCGGTGCGCCTGACCGATGTCGGCGACGTCATCGATTCCGTGGAGAATGTGCGCACGCTCGGCCTTTCCAACGGCAAGCCGGCCGTCGTGATGATCGTGTACCGGCAGTCGGGCGCCAACATCATCAAGATGGTCGACAGCGTAAAAGGGCTGATGCCGCAGCTGAAGGCCTCGGTTTCGCCCGCGATCGACATCACGCTGGCGATGGACCGCTCGAAGACGATCCGGGCCTCGCTGCACGATGTCGAGATCACGCTGCTGATCGCCGTCGCCCTGGTGATCCTGGTCGTGTTCGCGTTCCTGCGCAACGCCCGCGCCACGCTGGTGCCTGTGGTGGCGGTCGGCGTGTCGCTGATCGCGACCTTTGCCGTGATGTATTTGCTGGGCTACACGCTCGACATCTTCTCGCTGATGGCGCTGACGGTGGCGACCGGTTTCGTGGTCGATGACGCCATCGTGGTGCTGGAGAACATCGCCCGTCAGCTGGATGCCGGGATGTCGCGGCTGGAGGCGACGCTGGTCGGCACCCGCGAGGTCGGCTTCACCGTGCTGTCGATGAGCGTGTCGCTGATCGCGGTGTTCGTACCGATCCTGCTGATGGGCGGCCTGGTCGGCCGCCTGTTCCGCGAATTCGCCATGACCATCACCATCGCGATCGTGATCTCGCTGGTGGTCTCGCTGACGACGACGCCGATGATGTGCGCGGTACTGCTGCGCAAGGAGGAAGGCCAGCCGCATGGCTGGATCTACCGGATCAACGAGCGCGCCTTCGAGCTGATGCTGAGCGGCTACCGCGCGACACTCGGCCTCGCGCTGCGGCATCCGCTGCTGGTGATGCTGATCCTGGGCTGCACGCTCTATCTGAACGTCCATCTCTACACGGTGGTGCCCAAGGGCTTCGTTCCGCAACAGGATACCGGGCTGCTGATCGGCTCGATCCAGGCCGACCAGAGCACCTCGTTCCAGCTGATGCAGCAGAAGCTGACCCAGTTCATCGACATCGTGAAGTCAGATCCGGCGGTCGATACCGCCGTCGGCTTCACCGGCGGCGGCGGCGTGGGTCCGGGCGGCACCAACACCGGCACCGTGTTCGCGTCGCTAAAGGCGATGGACGAACGCAAGCTGCGCGCCGACAAGGTGATCGAGCGGCTGCGCGACCCCCTGGCAAAGGTGGCGGGCGCCACCCTGTTCCTGCAATCGATCGGCGATCTCGGCGCCGGCGGACGCTCGGGCAATGCGGCCTATCAATACACGCTGAAGGGCTCGACCTTCGAGGAGCTGAACGAGTGGACGCCTAAGCTCGTTGCCGCGCTACAGAAGGAGCCGACGCTCGCCGACGTCAACACCGACCAGCAGAACAAGGCGCTGCAAGCTAACCTGGTGATCGATCGCGACGCCGCCTCGCGGCTCGGGATCACGGTCAGCCAGCTCGACAACACGCTCTATGACGCGTTCGGACAGCGCCAGGTCTCGACCATCTTCGTCGCGCGCAACCAGTATCACGTGATCATGGAGGTCGCGCCGCGCTTCTCGCAGGACCCGCAGACGCTGAAGGAGGTCTACATCTCGACTTCGGGCGGATCGGCGACCGGCACGCAGAGCACCAATGCGGTGGCCGGCACGGTGGCCTCGTCGTCGCAGAAGAGCTCGATCAGCTCGGTCGCCGCCAATGTGGTGCGCAATCAGGCGACCAACTCGATCGGCGCCACCGGCAAGGGCGTCGCCTCGACCGGAACCGCGGTCTCGACCAGCGCGGAGACGATGATCCCGCTGTCGAGCGTCGCCCGCTTCGAGCATGGCGAGACGCCGCTTGCGGTCAACCACCAGGATTTGCTGGTCGCCAGCACCATCTCGTTCAATTTGCCGCCGGGCGTCTCGCTCAGTACCGCGACCACCACGATCGAGAACGCGATGCATGCGCTCGGCATGCCGGCGGGCATTTCCGGCGGGTTCGCGGGCTCCGCGAAGATCTTCCAGCAGGCGCTGGCGAACGAGCTGTTCCTGATACTCGCAGCACTCGCGACGATCTACATCTCGCTCGGCATGCTCTACGAGAGCTACGTCCACCCGCTCACCATCCTCTCCACGCTGCCCTCGGCCGGCGTCGGCGCCGTGGCGGCGCTGATGCTGTCGCACACCGATTTCGACATTATCGGCATGATCGGGGTGATCCTGCTGGTCGGCATCGTGAAGAAGAACGCGATCATGATGATCGATTTCGCGCTCGACGCCGAGCGCCAGCGCGGGCTGTCGTCGCGCGATGCGATCTACGAGGCCTGCCTCATGCGCTTCCGCCCGATCATGATGACGACGCTCGCCGCGCTGTTCGGCGCGGTGCCGCTGATGATCGGCCTCGGCGAAGGCAGCGAGCTGCGCCAGCCGCTCGGCATCGCGATCTTCGGCGGACTGATCCTGAGCCAGATCCTGACGCTCTACACCACGCCGGTGGTCTATCTCTATCTCGACCGCGCGAGACTCTGGACCCAGCGCCGCCGTGCGGCGCGGCGCGCACGGCGGGCCGCCGCCAGCGCGGCCGGCCGTTGACAGGCCGCCGGTCTTGCCAACCTGCCGCAAGGTGGCAGGCAAGAGGAACCGAGCTGTGACTCCAGCACCTGATATCGCTGCGTCGCGCTGGTTCAACACCGGCGAGCCGCCGACCCTGGCCGGGCGACGCGGCCGCCCGGTGCTGCTGCACGCCTTCCAGATGCTGTGTCCCGGTTGCGTCTCTCCACGGTACGCCGCAGGCTTGGCGCGCATTCGAGCTGTTCAAGCATTCCGACCTCCAGGTGATCGGGCTGCACACCATGTTCGAGCACCACGCGGCGATGCGAATGGGACAAGCTGAGCCGCCCCAGCAATTCGCGAGAGCTTCTGCGAACGCGGCGTGCGGCTTCCTGCTGTAATTCCCGGTGCATGTTTCGCGCCTGACGGTCCCTGACCGGGGGCCGTTCACGGTAACTTGGTACGACAGCGTCCAATCGCTGCATGTTCTTCACGATGCGTTGCTTGCCGGACGGAGCTCAAGTAACAAGTGTTCGTGGTGAAGGTGCGATTGCGGACCTTCAGAAGACGTGGTTGACAACATGGCGCGAATGCCGATGACGGGCCGATCAACGTCCCGCAATTCTCATACCCGTAGGACCGGTCTCGTGCATTCGTGGCGCGCTGCGCTGCTGGCAACCGCCGCCTGGCTGGCCGTCGATACCCGCGCGGGCTATGCGCAGACCTACATCACCAATTATCAGGTGATCTCCAGCCCCAACCAGTTTGCCTCACCGATCTATCTGCAGGGCGGCCAACTCAGTGCGGCGGCCTCGCTCGCGAGCATTGCGGGAGCCATCAACGTCGACGACAACCAGTCGGGCACACTCTCGGCCCAGAATGGCGGCTCTGTCGGCATCAACATCGATAGGCTCGGCCGGAACGCGGTGCTGCACCTCGGCTCCGCCAGCGAGCAAGGCACCATCGTCATTAACGGGTTCGTCAGCAATGCGGTGAGCAGTCCACCCTCGCTGTACATCGACGGCGGCTATGTGCGGGCGGGATCCTCGCAGTTCGGCGCAGCGCCCTCCACCTTCGCCGGCACGACGGTGGCCGCGAATGCTGTCCTTGACTTCAATGTCTATGCCGGGAGTGTCCGCAACCTTCAGGGAGCGGGTACGATCGGAAGCCTCTCTGCCCCGATCACCGTGGACGGTGGCAACTATGCCGGCAGCATCCTCGGCGCGAGCCTGCTCGAATTCTATGGAACCACAATCTGGAGCGGGACCGCGAGCGGCATCCGAGCCTATCATGTGAACAGCGACGCGACGCTGACGACCTCGGGCGGCGCAACCATGTTGGCCACTGCTCGGCTCACGGTCGACGGAACATACAACCTCAACACCAGCGAAACCGTCGGCTCGCTGGCCGGAACCGGCAACGTGGCGGTCGCCGCGGGGCAGACACTGACCTCCGGCAACGACAATACCACCACCACCTTCTCCGGCGTCATTTCCGGTCCCGGCGGCCTGACCAAGAATGGCACCGGCACCCTCACCCTGAGCGGTTCCAATACCTACAGCGGCGACACCACGATCAACGCCGGTACGCTGCTGATGGGCACCGCCAATGCCATAGCCAACAGCCGCACACTCGTCGTGTGGGGCGGCACCTACGACCTGAACAACTTCGATCAGAGCGTCGGCGGCATCAATGGCAATTCCGCGACGACGATCGCCCTGCGCTCGGCGACGCTGACGGTCGGGGGCGCCAACCAGAACTCGGGTTTTTTCGGCAACATCACCGGCTTCGGCGGCCTCATCAAGACCGGCACGGGCTACCAGGATCTGTACGGCATCAACAGCTACTCCGGATCGACTGTCATCAACAACGGCGTGCTGCGTCTGACCACCGGCGGCACTCTGCTGAATACGCCGACCATCGACGTCTACAACGGCGGCACTTTCATCCTCGGGACGGCCAATGGGCTGTCAACGTCCGTGGGGATCACGCTGCATGATGCCGGTTCGGGTCTGCTGCAGGGGGTCAATCAGACGATTGGATCCCTGGCCGGCAGCGACGGCTCTTTCGTCCAGCTGAGTTCAGCAAGCCTGCTGACCACAGGAACCAGCAATGGCAACGCCGTGTTCGCCGGCCGTATCGACGGCGACGGCGCGCTGACCAAGGTCGGCACCGGCGCGCTGACGCTGTCGGGCCACAACACCTACAGCGGCGCCACCACGGTGAGCGGCGGCTCGCTCTATGTGAACGGTTCGATCGCCGCCTCCTCCGGTGTCACCGTCGCAGCCGGCGCACTGCTTGGCGGCTCCGGCACGGTGTCCTCCACCGTGGTGAACGGGACGCTCTCGGCTGGCAATTCGCCGGGCACGCTGACGGTTGCCGGCAACCTCGCTCTCAATGCGGGAGCTACCTCGATCTTCGAGCTGAACACGCCGGGCGTGGTCGGCGGCAGCAATCAGGGGACCGGGAATGATCTCGTCAACGTGAGCAGCAACCTCACGCTCGGCGGTACCCTCGACGCGCGGATCGCCGCGGCGGGCTTCTATCGCCTGTTCACCTATGGCGGCGCGCTGTCCGGCGATTTCGCTGCCAAGGCCCTCAGTTCCACCAGCTCTGGCTTCACCATCGCCAGCGCGCAGCTGGAGACCACGATTCCTGGCCAGGTCAACCTCTCGGTGCTTGGCACCGGACAGAACCTGCAGTTCTGGGACGGCGCCGACAGCACCGGCAACGGCACCGTCGACGGCGGTGCGGGAACCTGGAGCGCCGGCGGCACCAACTGGACCGGCAAACCCGGACAGGCGGCGATCAACGGCACATGGGGCGGATCGGTCGGCGTGTTCGCCGGCGCGGCCGGCGGCACGGTGGCGGTGGCGGGCACACGGAGCTTCGATACGCTGCAGTTCTCGACCAATGGCTACACGCTGAGCGGCGGCACCCTGGCGATCGCGCCGGCCAGCGGCAATACCGGCGTGTTCAATGTCGATAGCAACATCTCGGCCACGATCGCGTCGACGATCGCCGATGGCAGCGGCACCGCGCTGGCTAAGGCCGGAGGCGGCACCCTGGTGCTGACCGGCAGCAACAGCTACAGCGGCGGCACGATTCTCGCCGGCGGCACCCTTTCGGTCTCGTCGGATGCCAATCTGGGACTTGCCTCCGGCGCGCTGACATTCACGGGCGGCATGCTGCAGGTTACCGGCACGTCGTTTACGACGACGTCCCGCGCGGTCACGCTTGCGGCAGGCGGCGGCGGATTCGATATCGCCGACGCGGCGAACACGTTCACGCTGAACCAGGCCGTCACCGGGGCCGGCGGCCTGACGAAATCCGGCGCGGGCACGCTGGTGCTGGCAGGCGCCAATACCTATCAGGGCGGCACGACGATCAGCGGCGGCGTGCTGCAGGTCGCTGCTGACAACAACCTCGGGGCGGCTGGCAGCGGCGTCACGTTCAATGGCGGCACGCTGAGCACGCAAGGCAGCTTCACCGCTGCTCGCGGGCTGGCTTTCACCGGCGCGGGCTCGATCACAACCGGCGGCGGCACGGTCGTCGACTTCGGCGGCGCCATCAGCGGCAGCGGTCCGTTCACCAAGAGCGGCGACGGACGGCTGACGCTCAGCGGCGACGGCAGCGCGTTCAGCGGCGCGACCACGGTTTCGGCTGGCACGCTGGCGGTCAACGGCGTTCTCGGCGGCACGCTCGCGGTGGACGCCGACGCGCGGCTGCAAGGCAACGGCACGGTCGGACCGGTGGCGCTCGCCGCGGGCGCGACCATCGCGCCGGGAAACGCGATCGGCACGCTCAATGTCGCCGGCAATCTCGCGTTCGCGCCAGGCGCGATCTACGAGGCGGACGTCAACGCCGGCGGGCAAAGCGACCGCATCGTGGCGAGCGGACTCGCGACGTTGTCCGGCGCCAGGGTCAGCGTCCTCGCCGGGAGCGGCAACTACGGACTGCGGACCAGCTACACAATCCTCACCGCGGCCGGCGGGCTCTCCGGCACCTTCGCGGACGTCAGCTCCAACTTCGCCTTCCTGACGCCAAGCCTGGCCTACGATCCGCACAGCGTGACTCTGACGCTGACCCGCAACAGCACGGATTTCGCCGCCGTCGGCGCGACGCCCAACCAGCGCGCCACCGGCGCGGCGATCGACCGTCTCGACACCGGCAGCCCGGTGTGGAGCGCCGTGCTCCAGATGGACGAAGCCACCGCGCGCCGCGCATTCGACCAGTTCTCCGGCGAGATCCATGCCTCGAGCCGCGCCGTGCTGCTGCAGGACAGCCACGTCGTACGCGACGCGGTGATGGACCGCCTGCGCAACGCCTTCGCCACCGCCGGCGCACCGTCGCTGCCGATGATGGCCTATGCAGCGGCGGATAGCGGGCAGTCAGCAAGCACGCCCAACCATGACATCGTGGTGTGGGGCCAGGCGCTCGGCGCGTGGGGCCACCTGGCCGGTGACGGCAATGCCTCGCGCATCAACCGCACTACCAGTGGTGTGCTGGCGGGCGCCGACGCCCGCGTCGGCGACGGCGACTGGCGGGTCGGCTTCGTCGGCGGCTACAGCCAGACAGGGCTCGACGTAGCACGGCGGTGCCTCGGGCACCAGCGACAACGCCCATGTCGGTCTCTATGCCGGCACCGAATGGAATGCGCTTGCGCTGCGCGCCGGCGTCGCCGGCAGCTGGCAGGAACTTGCTGCGAGTCGTACCATCGTGCTTCCCAATTTCGCCGATCGGCTGACCTCCTCGTACGGCGCCTGGACCACGCAGGTGTTCGGCGAGTTCGGCTATCGCCTGCGTGTCGGCCGGTTCGATCTCGAGCCTTTCGCGGGCGCCGCATACGTCAATGTGGCCAGCGACGCCTTCCGCGAGACGGGGGGCGCTGCAGCGCTCACCGGCTATAATCCAACGATGGAGGCGACGTTCACCACGCTCGGCGCGCATGCCGCGACCGGCTTCGACCTCGCCGGCGTCTCCGCCACCGCCCGCGCGACCGTCGGATGGCGGCATGCGTTCGGCGCCCTCACGCCGATCACCATGGTCAGTTTCGCCAACAGCGGCCCCTTCACCATCGCCGGCGCGCCGCTCGCCCGCGACGCCGCCGTGGTCGAGGCCGGGCTCGACGCGCGGGTGTCGGTGGACGCGACGATCAATCTCTCCTACAGCAGCCAGATCTCGGGGGCCCTGATCGACCAGTCGTTCCGCACCGGGCTCAATCTGAAGTTCTAGCCTTGCGTCGACCAAAACCATCGCCTTGCTGGAGGATGTCATGAAGACCTATCAGCTCTACATCAACGGCCAGTATGTCGACCCCGCCAATGGCGAGTGGTTCGACACCATCGATCCCTATCGCGGCGAGGCCTGGGCCAGAATTCCGCGCGGCTCGGCCGCCGACGCCGACAAGGCGGTGAAATCAGCCAATGAGGCGATGTGGCGCGGCCCGTGGGCGAAGATGACGGCGTCGGCGCGCGGCAAGGTGATGCGCAAGCTCGGCGACCTCGTCGCGGCCAATGCGGAGCGTCTCGCCGAGATCGAGGTGCGCGACAACGGCAAGCTGATGGCCGAGATGCTGGGCCAGCTACGCTACCATCCGGAATGGTGGTGGTATTTCGGCGGCCTCGTCGACAAGCTCGAGGGCGGCTTGGTGCCGATCGACAAGGCGGACACCTTTGCCTACACGACGCATGAGCCGGTCGGCGTCGTCGCGGCGCTGACCGCCTGGAATTCGCCGCTGCTGTTCGTCGCCTGGAAATGCGCCGCCGCGCTTGCCGCCGGTTGCGCCGTGGTCGTGAAGCCCTCGGAATTCACCTCGGCCAGCACGCTGGAATTCGCGGCGCTGACGAAGGAAGCCGGAATTCCCGACGGTATCTTCAACGTGGTGACCGGCTTCGGCCCCGAAGCAGGCTCGGCGCTGATCTCGCATCCCGGCGTCGCCAAGATCACCTTCACGGGGTCGGATACGACAGGCGCAAAGGTCTACGAGACCGCGGCGAAGAGCCTGAAGCGCGTTTCGCTCGAGCTCGGCGGCAAGTCGCCGAACATCGTATTCGAGGATGCCGACCTCACGGCCGCCGCGGCCGGCGCAATCTCCGGCATCTTCGCCGCCACGGGGCAGACCTGCATCGCCGGATCGCGCCTCCTGGTGCAGAGCTCGATCAAGGAGAAGTTCGTCGCGCGCGTATTGGAGCTCGCGAAGTCCGCCAAGATCGGCGATCCCATGCAATCAGACACCAATGTCGGGCCGATCACCACGCCCGCGCAATACAAGAAGGTGCTCGACTACATCGACATTGCAAAAGCCGAAGGCGCACGCTGCCTGCTCGGCGGCAAGCCTGCGTCCGGCGACGGCATCAAGGGCGGCCAGTTCGTCGAGCCGACCATCTTCACCGACGTCGACAACACCATGCGGATCGCGCGCGAGGAGGTGTTCGGCCCGGTGCTGTCGATCATCTCTTTCGACAGCGAGGAAGACGCCATCCGCATCGCCAACGACACCATCTACGGCCTTGCCGCCGGCATCTGGACCAAGGACCTCGCGCGCGCCATCCGCGTGCCGAAGCAGCTCCGCGCCGGCACGGTGTGGGTGAACACCTACCGCGCCATCAGCTACATGATGCCGTTCGGCGGCATGAAGTTCTCCGGCGTCGGCCGCGAGAGCGGCATCGACGCGGTCCGCGAATATCAGGAGACCAAGAGCGTCTGGATCTCGACCGCGACGGACGTGCCGGCGAATCCGTTCGTGATGCGGTGACTCTCCGCCTACCCCTTCGCCGCACCCGGCACGCCGCCGAACAATTTCGCCTGCTCGGCGCGGCCGGCGTCGACGATGCGGGTGGTGGCGGTTTCGATCTGGTCGCGCAGGCGGGTCATGAACTCGTCGCGCGGCAGGCCCGGCGGCAATGGATCGAGGAATTCGACCACCAGCGTGCCGGGATAGCGCATGAAGGTGCGGCGCGGCCAGAACAGCCCCGAATTGAGCGCGACCGGCAGGCACGGCACGCCGCTCTCGGCATAGATCTGCGCGACGCCCGCCTTGTAGTTCGGCGCAGCACCGGGCGCGGTGCGGGTGCCTTCCGGAAAGATCACGAGCTGCCGGCCGAGCTTCACTTCGGCCGCCGCACGCTTCAGCGTCTTGACCAACGAGCGCGGGCCGCCGCCGCGCTCGACCGAGATCATGCCGACCTTCTTCAGGTACCAGCCGAACACCGGGATCATCATCAGCTCGCGCTTGAGGATGAACAGCGGATACTCGAAGAAGCGCACCAGCGCGAACGTCTCCCAGAACGACTGGTGCTTGGAGGCGACGACCAGCGGCCCGCTCGGAATCTTCTCGACGCCGCGGAACTCGATCCTGATGTTGCAGATCACGCGCATCAGGAACAGGCTGGTGTTGGCCCACGCGGCCTCGATTGCCATCATCGCGCCGCGCGGCAGCAGCAGCGCCGGCAGCGCGACGATGCAGAGCAGCACCAGCACCAGGTAGAACAGCACGTTGAAGATCAGCGAGCGCAGGAAAATCATTTCAGTCCTTGTTTGAGCATGATCTCCACGCAAACCCATTCCGCGCTTGTCGCGAAGGAAAACCGCTCCGCACCTTTCCGGATCATGCCTAGTCCCTATTCGCCTGCGCCGTCGCCGGGCGGCGTGGCACGGCTGCCGGCTCGGCGAGGTCGGAGGTCAGGTCGAGGCCGATATCGGCCAGTCGCACCCGCATCTCCGCGGCGACATATTTGGCGTATTCCGATAGCAAGAGACGGAACGTTCCGCCACTCGTCCACCACGGCTCGTCGCGCCATTTGTCGCCGACCACCGCGAACGGGATCAGCGTGATATCCGGCATCGCATGTGACAGTTCCACGATCGCGCGCGGCATGTGGTAGTTCGAGGTCACCACGATCAGTGACTTGAAGCCGCGCTCGTGCGCCCAGCGCCGCGTCTCCGCCGCATTGCTGCGGGTGTTCACCGCCGAGCGGTCGAGATCGACGCAGCATCGCATCAGCCCCTGGCTGTCCGGAACCGAGCGCGAAATGTCATTGGCGTCGTTGGTCGGATGCACGCCGGAGATCAGCAGGCGCTTGCCGTAGCCCGCCGCCAACAGCTCCATCGCGTCGGACACCCGCGACGAGCCGCCGGTCAGCACCACGATGCCGTCGGCATTGTGCGGCGGGTCGGTCTCGACACCGCGCAATTGCGACAGGAAGCCGATGAAGCCGACCGCGGCGGCGACGAAGGCAAGCGCCAGCGGCACGACGATGACGGCGCGCAGCCAGCCGCGCGCCTGCGCGGCATGGCCTTTCGGCGACGTATCGTCGGGCTGCAAACTCATGTGATGCTGATATCCTTCCCCCCAGGGATTTTAGAGCATGATCCGGAAAAGTGGAAACCGGTTTTGCCCGGCCAGGGCCGTGCGGATGCGCGCGAAATCACACTCCGGCGACGACCCGCGACCACGAAACCGGCCCCATGATTGCGATGCCGCGGGCCGTCAGTCGATGTCGTCGAGCGTGGCAAACAGGGTGCGCCGCGACGCCCAAGCGGTGATCGCCGCGATCAGCACCGCCTGCAACGCCAGGACGAGGTAGCCCGACGGACGCAGCGAGAACGTGCCGAGCAGCGCCGCGAACTGGTCGCCCACCGGCGTGCCGGAGAACCAGTTGGCGATCGACTCGGAGAAGCCGAACGCCAGCATCGCCGCGCCGCCGCCGATCAGCCCGCCCTCGAGACCGAGCCGGAGGAAATGCCGCAGGAAGCGGTTGGCGATGAAGCTGTCGCCGGCGCCGACGAAATGCAGCACCTCAACGATCGGGCGGTTGGACGCCATCGCGCCGCGGGTCGCGAACGACACCGAGATGATGGTGGCGATGATCACGAGAATCAGGATGCCGACGCCGGCAAACACCGTGGCGCCCGTCATCGAGCGCATGCGCTCGATCCAGGCGCGGTGGTCATCGACGCTTGCGGTCGGCGCCACCTGCGTCACCCGCGCGCGTAAGCCGGCAAGATCGAGCGTGGTGCCGGGCTGCACCCGCGCCACGATCACGCGCGGCACCGGCAGCTCGTCGATCGAAAGCCCGCTGCCGAGCCAGGGCTCCAGCAGCTTGGCGGATTCCTCCTTGCTGAACGGACGCACCTCGAGAATGCCGGACTGCGCCCGCATCGCCTCCACGGCGGCCTGCGCGTCGCGGTCGAGGTCGCGGCCCGGCGCGGGGCGCACCTGGATGGTGATCTCGCTCGATACTTCCGATTGCCATTCGGCCGCCGACGCGCTGACCAGCAGTACGGTGCCCGTCGTCAGCGAGGCGAGGAAGGTCATGATCGCGACCACCGCGACCAGCGCGCGGCCCGAGATCGAGGCGCGCGGCACAATCGGCGACATGTTGCGCGCGGTGGCCGGGACCTGCGGACGCTCGCGCCCGAGATCGACCAACGACACTTTCTCGTCGCCGCTCCTACTCATAGATGTGCAGCCGTCCCTGATGCAGCACCAGCCGCCGCGCCTCGTATTGATCCATCAATGTGATGTCGTGGGTCGCGATGATGACAGCGGTGCCCGATTTGTTGAGCTCGATGAACAGCCGCAACAGGCGGCGCCCGAGCGTCGGATCGACGCTGCCGGTCGGCTCGTCCGCCAGCAGCAATTGCGGCCGCGAGATCACCGCGCGCGCGATCGCCGCGCGCTGCTTCTCGCCGCCCGACAGGATCGGCGGCAGCGCGTCCATGCGCTCGCCGAGGCCGACCCATTTCAAGAGGTCGATCACCTCACGGCGGTAGGTCGATTCCTCGCGGCCCATCACGCGGAACGGCAGCGCGACGTTCTCATAGGTTGTCATGTGGTCGAGCAGGCGGAAATCCTGCAGCACGATGCCGATACGCTTGCGCAGGTCGGCGACCTGGTCCTTGCTCAGCAGGGAGACGTCCTTGCCGAACAAATTGACCAGCCCACGGGTCGGCCGCAACGACAGGAACAACAGCCGCAGCAGCGAGGTCTTGCCCGCGCCCGACGGCCCGGTGAGGAACTGGAACGAATGGGCCGGGATCATGAAGGAGAGGTCGCGCAAAATCTCCGGGCCGAGCCCGTAGCGCAGACCGACATTTTCGAACCGAACCAATGCGCTAGCTCCGTTCGAGAGGGCCCGTGGCCCAATACCCAACAAAGACGGCCCGAACCCCCGCCGAGCGGCCGCGAACCGCACAGAAAGCTTGTGCGTCGGTTATGGTTTCCGATTCGTTAACGGTCGCTCGGTAGCATCCGGGCATACCACACGGTGGAGATTCGGCTCCATGCATATCGTTTGCCCACATTGTACAACATCTTACGCCATCAATCCGGGCACCCTGGGCGAGGCCGGACGCACGGTCCGTTGTTCCCGCTGCCGCGAGGTCTGGCTGGCCCGGCCGGAGGACGCGATCGGGGCGACCGCACCCAGTTTGGCCTACGAGGCCGCGGGCTCCAATCTCGCCGCCGAATGGGACGCGATGGGGCGCGAGGAGGCTGACGCGACCCCGATGGTCGAGAGCCCCTCGATTTCGGCCGATTTACCCGCCGACGAGGACGCCGCCACGGAGTGGCCGGCGGTGGCCGAGGCGGATGCCGCCGCCCACGCCGGCACCCAGGGCGCCGGAAAGCGCCGCTTCCGCCTGCCGCGGCTGCCCCGCCTGTTCCGCCTGCCCTCCCTGCCCCGCATTCCCTTCATGCCCGTGATCGGCGCCCTGCCGACCACCTGCGCCGCGATGGGCGCACTGATCATTGCGCTGTTCGTCTGGCGCAACGACGTGGTGCGGCTGCTGCCGCAGACCGCGCTGTTCTACAAGATGGTCGGGCTCGACGTGAATTTGCGCGGCCTCGCCTTCAAGGACCTCAAGATCACCAACGAGACCGTGGACGGCAAGCCGGTGCTGGTGATCGAGGGCATGATCGTCGGCCAGACCCGGAAGCCGGTCGAATTGCCGCGGCTGCGCTTCTCGGTGCGCGACGCCCAGGGCGCCGAAATCTATGCCTGGAATGCGGTGCTGGAGCAGCCGGTGCTCAATCCCGGCGAGCGCGCCTTCTTCAAGTCGCGCCTCGCCTCGCCGCCGCCCGAAGGCCGCAATATCGACGTACGCTTCTTCAACAAGCATGATCTCACCGGCGGCCGCGCCTGAGGCTGGCGGCCACCACTTTCGGAAACCGACCCATCACCATGACGCGTGTTCTGATCGCCGACGACGAAGACTCGATGCGCTCCCTGGTCGCGCGCGCCATCGCCATGGACGGCCACGAGACCGTGACCGCGCAGGACGGCGCCGAGGCGCTGGAGATGCTGACGCGCGATGAGGGCGCGTTCGACCTCCTGCTGACCGACATCCAGATGCCCATCATGGATGGCATCGCGCTGGCGCTGACCGCGGCCCGCGATTTCCCCGAGCTGAAGATCCTGCTGATGACCGGCTTCGCCCACCAGCGCGAACGCGCCTCCGGCCTCGAGGCGATCGTGCACGACGTGGTGACCAAGCCGTTCTCGGTCGCCGATATCCGCACCGCAGTGGCGGACGCGCTGGCGGCAAGGAAGGCGAGCTAGCCGTCATTCCGGGCAACACGACCACCGCACACACGTCTCGTCATGCCCCGCCACCGGATCGCGCGAACGCGCGCCCGATGACAGGCTCCGGCAGGGCATCCAGTACGCCGCGGCTTCTCGATTTCAATCGCTGGCGTCTCTGGAATACTGGATCGCCCGGTTCCGTATTCGCCAAGGCTCCGACGAGGCCAGCGGTCCGAGGCACGGCGAAGGCGGCGAGCCGGGCGATGACAGTGGAATGTGTGGCGACTCAATAATCCTTCAGCAGTCGCTCGATGTAGTCGAGCTCGATCTGCGGCCGTGACGGATCGGCGAGGCGGCGGCGCAGCTCTTCGAGGATGCGGCGGACGCGTTGGACGTCGATCTCGCCGGGGATCTTCACGGTGTAGTCATCGCCGAATTCGCGACCGTGCAGCGGGCGGCCGAGCGGATCGGTCTGGTTGCCGCCGCTCTGCTGGCGGCCGGCGCGGTTGCCGGGGCCGTCGCCGGGCTGGTCGCCATCGCCCTGCTGCATCGCGTCGGCGAGGCTCTGGGCGCCCTTGCGCAACGCATCCAGCGCGCGGCCTTGCGAATCCACCGCACCGTCGGCATTGCCCTCGCCAAGCCGCCCGGAGGCATCGCCCATCGCGGAGTCGGCCTGGTCGAGCCCGTCGCCGTCGTCATCACCCTGATCGCCGCCCTGGTCGCCCTGCTGGGCCTGATCGCCCTTCTGGCCTTGCCCCTTCTGCCCCTTCTGGCCGCGCTGCTCCGGACCCATGCCGCGCTTGGCGAGCTCTTCCTGCAGCTTCTTCAGGCGATCGCGCAGCGCCTGCTGATCCTGCTGCAGGTCGCCCATCGACTGGTCGCCCTGCTTGCCGCGCATGCGGTCGCGGCGGGAATCCTGGCCCTGCTTGAAGGTCTTGTCGCGCAACTGCTGCTGCTTGCGGATCATGTCGCCGAGCTCGTTGAGCGACTGCTGCATGTCGTCGTCGCCCTGATTGGGCTGCGCCATCTGCAGGTTTTCCAGCATCTGCTGCATCTGTTCCAGCAACTGCCGCGCCGCATCCTTGTCGCCGGAGCGCGACAGCCGCTCCATGCGATCGAGCATGTTCTTGAGATCCTGCTGGCTCAGCACCTTGGCATTGGGATCGAGCGGGCGCGCAAGCTGCTGCGGATTGTTGCGGAATTGCTCGACCATCTGGCGCAGGAAATTGTCCAGCGCCGCGCGCAGATTGTCGGTGAGCTTCTTGATCTCCTCGTCGCTCGCGCCGCGCTCCAGCGCCTGCTTGAGCGCGTCCTGCGCCGCGCGCAGCGCCTTGTCGACGTCACTGATGTTGCCGTCCTCGATGGTGACGGCGAGCGCCCACAGGCTGGCGACGACCTCGCGCAGCTGGTCGTCGGTGCGCGCCGCCTCGAGCTGGCGGCTCACGGTGTGGAGGCCGAGGTAATAGCCGGTTTCCGGCATGAACATTTCCGGCGCGATCATCAGCGCGTCGAGCGCGGCATAGACCTGGCCGTTCTGGTTGGCATCGAGCGCGAGGATGCGGCGCTGCTCGATCAGCGCGCGCGCCAGGGGCTTGGTGAACAGCCGCTCGGGCAGCCGCATGTTGAACGGCTCGCTCTTGCCCTCATTGCCGGCCTCGTCCTTGGCGGTCAGCGTCAGCGTCACGTCGGCGCCGGCGTAAGGGTCCTCGCTGAGATCCTTGACGGTCTGGCCGACGCCGTTGCGGGTGCGCGCATTCGGCAGCACCAGCGGAAATTGCGGCGGCTCGAACAGCGGACGCGGCTGCGCCGCCTTGCCGTCGACATCCTTCTTGCCGTCAGCATCCTTGGGCGCATCGGCCGGCCGCGCGGCAAACTGCGCGCGCGCTTCGGTGACGCCGTAATCGTCCTCGAGCCTGTAGGACATCTGCAAGGCGCCGCGCGCCTGCCGCTCCGGATCCTTGGCGAGCGCAATCGACGGCGGGCGGTCCGGCGTCGCGGTGAATTTCCACTGCGGCTGGCCGGCCGGCGCGCGGACATGCGCGGTGCCGTCGCCGGTGATCTTGAAATGCCGCTCATTGGTGCCCTTGGGCGCCTGCCCCTCCGGCGCGACCTCGGCGACGCCGCCACCGACCACGACGTCGATGGTGCCGCCGCTGGAGCGCACCAGCAGCGTGCTGCCGGCCGGAACCGCGAGCGGGGTGGAGTCGGCCGCGTTGGCGTCCTTGTTGGCGTTGGACAGGATGATCGGCGGCTTGCCGGTGTAGTTCGGCGGCGTCACCCAGGCGTCGACCCGGACATTGGCCGGCGCCATGATGCCGTTCCAGTCGAACGCGGAGGCGACCCGCAGGCCGCGCTCGTCGCCGGCGGCGACATAGGTCGCGACCAGCATCACGATGACCAGCGCACGCAGCGCCCAGGGGTCGTGCAGCGAGACGCGCGGCCGCGGCAGGCCGGCGCGGATGCGCTTGATCGAGGCCAGTGTGCGCTCGCGCTGCGCCTGCCACAGCGCCAGCGCGAACGGATCCTTGTTGGTGAGCGTGTCGGAGAGCGTGGTCGCCGGGCGATGACGGACGCCGGCGCCGCGGTCGAGCCGGCTCAAGCCCTCCTCGCGGCTCGGCCAGCGGAAGCGCAGCAGCGGCAAGAGCGCCACGAGCGCTGCAATTCCGAACAGGGCGGCGCCGGCCACGCGTGCGGCAAACGGCAACACCAGCCACAGCCCGGCCCAGGACGCGACCAGGAACAGACCGGCGACCGTCAGGAACCGCGCCAGATGTGGCCACGCCCGCTCCCACGCAATCGCGAACTTCGCCCGCTGCAGAGCCTCGGTCAGCTTCAATTGCGTCAGCTTCAGCCGCGCGTCCGCATCGCTGTCGCGGGCAGCGCGTGACGGGTTCTCAGACGGGTCGATGTTGGCTCCGCTCAATAAGATCTCCGGGGTAGCCGGCAGGTCACCCTAGCACAGCGGCGGCTTTGAGGCACCCGTTCCGGGACGTAACCCACACCGGGAAATACGCATAACACGAAGGCGTGACTGCGGCGGTTCGACCCCGTAACGTCCCGGCCGAACCAACGCCTTACGCATGAGGAAACGACATGGACCAAAAAACACACGACAAGGGGCTCGAAATCCGCAAGGCGGTGCTCGGCGAGGCCTATGTCAACAATGCGCTGAAGAATTCGGACAGCTTCAACAAGCCGTTCCAGGAACTCGTCACGGAATATTGCTGGGGCGCGGTCTGGGGCCGCGAGGAGCTGCCGCGCAAGACGCGCAGCATGCTCAACCTCGCCATGATCTCGATCCTGAACCGCCCGCACGAGCTGAAGGCGCACATCAAGGGCGCGCTGACCAACGGCGTATCACGCGACGAGATCCGGGAGATCTTCATGCAGGTCTCGATCTATGCCGGCATCCCGGCTGGCGTCGACAGCTTCCGCATCGCGCGCGAGGTGTTCGCCGAACTCGACAACAAGGCGTGAGGCGTCTCTAACCGTCGTCCCTGCAGGAGCAGGGACCTATAACCACAGGCCTTCGTGGTTAGACATGCTGGAGCCCCAGCTTCGCACAATAATCAAGCGCGGTGGTTATGGGTCCTGGCTTTCGCCAGGACGACACTGAATGTGGGCATGCAGCATCGCTCGCACTGCGACCAGGGAGAAAAACAACACCATGGAAATCGGATTCATCGGCCTCGGGAAGATGGGCTTCCCGATGGCGCGCCGCCTGATCGAGGCCGGCCACACGCTCACCGTGTTCGACATGCGCAAGGACGCCGTCGATCAGCTGATTGCACTCGGCGCCGCGGCTGCGACATCGCCCAAAGACATCGCCGACCGCGTCGAGACCGTGATGGCGAGCCTGCCCTCGCTGCAGGCCTCGCTCGAGGTCGCGACCGGCGCAGGCGGTGTGATCGAGGGCAAGCGCGTCAAGCGCTTCATTGACCTCTCCACCGTCGGCTCGCAGATGGCGGTGAAGATCCACGACCTGCTGGCCAAGAAGAACATCGTGCAGATCGACAGCCCAGTCTCCGGCGGCGTCTCCGGCGCCGAGAAGGGCACGCTGGCGGTGATGGTGTCGGGCCCGCGGGCCGATTTCGAGCTGGTGAAAAGCGCGCTCGACGTCATCGGCAAGGTGTTCTTCATCGGCACCAAGCCGGGCTCCGGCCAGACCATGAAGCTCGCCAACAACTTCCTGTCGGCGACCGCGATGGTCGCGACCTCGGAGGCTGTCGTGATGGGCGTGAAGTCCGGACTCGATCCAGCCGTGATGATCGACGTCATCAACGCGGGCTCGGGGCTGAACACCGCGAGCCGCGACAAGTTTCCGCGTTCGGTGCTGCCGCGCAGCTTCGACTTCGGCTTCGCCACCGGCCTGATGGTGAAGGACGTGCGGCTCGCGGTCGAGGAGATGCGCTCGCTCGGGCTGTCGATGGAAGTCGCCGAAGCGGTCGGCCGGCTCTGGGAAGTCATCATCCGCGAGGAGGGAGCGGAGTCGGATTTCACCGCCGCAATCAAGCCGATCGAGAAGGCCGCGGGCGTGATCGTCGGCGGGGCTAAGGGCGGCAGCCACGCCGCGAAGTAAACGCTGTCGACAAAATAACGCTGTCGTCCCGGGCAAGCGAAGCGCGACCCGGGACCCAAAACCACAGGGTTTCGTGGCTTGGCTGAGCTGGAGCCCCGGCTCAGCACGACAATCAAGAGCGGTGGTTATGGGTCCTCAAACGTGACTCCATCTCCCTGCTTTCGCAGGGACGACACCGAGCATGAGGGGCTATCGGTGCCTCACAACCACGGCGCGGGCTTGTCCATCGCGATCAGCGCGTCGACGTCGATGCGCGGGCGGACCACGGCGTACTGGTCGTCCTTGACCAGCACTTCCGGCACCAAGGGCCGCGTGTTGTAGGTGCCGGCCTGCACCGCGCCATAGGCGCCGGCGGTCATGACGGCCAGCAGATCGCCGGCCTTCGGCTGCGGCAGCGAACGGTCGAGCGCGAGATAGTCGCCGGTCTCGCAGACCGGGCCGACCACGTCGGCGACCATGGTCGGCGTGCCCTGCGCAGGTTGGCGCACCGGCAGGATGTCGTGATGCGCCTCATACAGCGTCGGCCGGATCAGGTCGTTCATCGCGGCGTCGATGATCACGAAGTTCTTGGCATCGCCCGGCTTCACATGGATCACGCGGGTGACGAGGATGCCGGCATTGCCGACGATCAGGCGGCCCGGCTCGAACATGAGCGTGCAGCCGAGATTATGCGTGACGCGCTTGACCATCGCGGCATAGGCGGCCGGCGCCGGCGGCGCGGCGCGATCCATGTAATAGGGAATGCCGAGGCCGCCGCCGAAATCGACATGCGAGATGTTGTGGCCGTCGGCGCGCAGCGTCTGCACGAATTCGGCGAGCAGCCGGAACGCGGCCTCCAGCGGGCCGAGATCGGTGATCTGGCTGCCGATATGCACGTCGGTGCCGGTGACCTGGATACCCGGCAGCTTCGCCGCGCGGGAATAGACCTCGCGGGCGCGCGCGATCGGAATGCCGAACTTGTTCTCCGACTTGCCAGTCGAGATCTTGGCGTGGGTGCCGGCATCGACGTCGGGATTGACCCGCACCGAGATGCGCGCGGTCGTCTTCATCTCGACCGCAAGGCGCGACAGCATTTCGAGCTCGGGCTCGGACTCGATGTTGATGCAGAGGATGTCGGCGGCGAGCGCGGCGCGCAGCTCCCCCTCGGTCTTGCCGACACCGGAGAACAGGATCTTCGACGGCGGGATGCCGGCCGCGAGCGCCCGCTTCAACTCACCGCCGGACACCACGTCGGCGCCGGCGCCGAGCTTGGCCAGCGTGCGCAGCACCGACTGGTTGGAGTTGGCCTTCATCGCGTAGCAGACGACCGCCTTCTCGCCGGCAAAGGCCTCGGTGAAGACGCGGTAGTGGCGCTCCAGCGTCGCGGTCGAATAGCAATAGAACGGCGTGCCGACGGCCTCCGCCAGCTCAATGAGATTGACCGCCTCGGCATGCAGCACGCCGTTGCGATAGTCGAAATGGTTCATGACACGCTTTTAGATATTAGTTGCCGAGCAGCGGATCGAGGACGAAAGACCGTTTATTGCCTTTCGACGCGGCCGGCGCGGCATCCGAGCCATAGGTCGGATTGAACACGCTGGGCTGTGCCGCCCGCTCGCTCTCGGTGTCGCCCGGTGCTGCAGTCGGCGCGGCGTTCGCGGTCGGCGGCAGGTCGAGTGGTCCCTTGCGGCCGCAGCCGCCGAGCGCAAGCGTTGCAGCGCTCAGCACAATGATGGCCCATCCCGAGGGGGTCAGGCGGTTCTTGCTAATCACGACGAATTCCCCAATTCGGGCGGCACCATACAAACATTGGCGTGCTCTGGCGAGAGGCGGAGCGCCATGAAATCACGGCCAAATTTTCGGGATCAGCCCAATTTTCGCTCTTTTTCCAGCCGCTTGGCCCAGGCTTTGGCCTGCGCCATCACATTCTTCGGCGCCGTGCCGCCAAACGAGGTCCGGCTCTTGACCGAGGATTCGACGCTGAGCACCTTCAGCGCCTCTGCCGTAATCTTCGGCTCGACCTCCTGCATGGCCCTGAGCGGCAGCTCGTGCAGCGCCACGCCCTGTGTCGAGGCCAGGCCGACGATGCGCCCTGTCACGTGGTGGGCGTCGCGGAACGGCATTTTCAGGGTGCGCACCAGCCAGTCGGCCAGGTCGGTCGCGGTGGCATAGCCCTCGCCGGCTGCGGCCTTCATCTTCGCCTCGTCCGGCACCAGGTCCTCAACCATGCCGGTCATGGCGCGGATCGCGAGCGACAGCGCCTCGAAGGCCTCCATGGCGCCCTGCTTGTCCTCCTGCATGTCCTTTTGATAGGCGAGCGGCAGGCCCTTCATCACGATCAGGAGCGCGGTCAAGGCACCGATCACGCGGCCGGTCTTGGCGCGCACCAGCTCGGCCGCGTCCGGGTTGCGCTTCTGCGGCATGATCGACGAGCCCGTGGTGAACTTGTCGCTGAGCTTGACGAGACCGACCAAGGGCGAGGTCCAGATCACGATCTCCTCGGCAAAGCGTGACATGTGCACCGCGCAGATCGAGGCCGCCGACAGCGTTTCCAGCACGAAATCGCGATCGGACACCGCGTCGAGCGAATTGGCCATCGGCCGGTCGAAGCCAAGCGCCTTGGCGGTCGCCGCGCGGTCGATCGGAAACGAGGTGCCGGCGAGCGCGGCGGCGCCGAGCGGCGATTCGTTCAGCCGCTTGCGCGCGTCGGCGAAGCGGCCACGGTCGCGGCCGGCCATCTCGACATAGGCCAAGAGATGATGACCGAAGGTCACCGGCTGCGCGGTCTGCAGATGGGTGAAGCCCGGCATCACGGTTCCGGCATGCTCCAGCGCGCGATCGACCAGCGCCTGCTGGAACGCGGTCAGCGCGGCCTCGGTCTCGTCGATCGTGTCGCGGACATAGAGCCGGAAATCGGTCGCGACCTGGTCGTTGCGCGAGCGCGCGGTGTGCAGCCGGCCGGCAGCGGGCCCGATCAATTCGGACAGCCGCGACTCGACATTCATATGGATGTCCTCGAGCGCGCGCTTGAAGTCGAAATCGCCCTTGCCGATTTCTGACAAAATCGTGTCTAGACCTTTGCCGATATTTTTCGCATCAGCTGAGGTGATGATGCCCTGCGCGGCGAGCATCGCGGCGTGGGCCTTGGACGCGGCAATGTCCTGGGCATAAAGGTGACGGTCGACGTCGATGGAGACGTTGATTTCCTCCATGATGGCGTCGGGACGTTCCGAAAACCGGCCGCCCCACATCTTGTTGCTCATGACATCTCGCTCACGAATTCGTATTTCAGGCCTTGCGGTTTCATCGCCGGAGCGGCGAAACAGCGTGGCGGTTCCGATCGTATTCCTAGCCACTGCTTAGCCATATCTGACCCAGGATGACAAACGATATGCCCGAGACGACCCCATCCGAACCGACCGCCAAGCCGACTGCCAAATGGCGCATCCCGCTGGTGATCGGCGCCGTGCTGGCCGGGGCCGTGATCGGCTATGTCGGGGTCTCCGGCCTCAGGCATCCCGCCGGCGGCGACGTCGGCTGCAACAGCGCGGTGGATCTGGCGAAGAAGATCGCCCCGCTCGCCCATGGCGAGGTCGCGGCGCTGACCATGGCGACCACTCCGCTAAGGCTTCCCGACCTGACCTTCGAGGACGCCAACGGCCAGCCGAAGAAACTCTCGGACTGGCGCGGCAAGACGGTGCTGGTCAATTTGTGGGCGACCTGGTGCGTGCCCTGCCGCAAGGAAATGCCGGCGCTCGACAGCCTGCAGACCAAGCTCGGCGGCAAGGATTTCGAGGTGGTCGCGATCAACATCGACACCCGCGACCCGGACAAGCCGAAGAACTTCCTGAAGGAAGCCAGCCTGACCAATCTCGGCTATTTCAGCGACCAGAAAGCCAAGGTCTTTCAGGATCTTAAGAACATAGGCAAGGCGCTCGGCATGCCGACTTCGGTGCTGGTCGACGGCAAGGGCTGCGAAATTGCCAATATCGCCGGTCCCGCCGAATGGGCGAGCGACGATGCGATCAAGCTGGTGAAGGCGGCGTTAGCCCCAGCCGCGGCGGGGTTCTGATCAGGCGACGGCGTTGAGGTTGCCGCCGACGCCGGGACCGAGATTGGCGGTCGACGGCGTGCCGAGCAGGGTCTGAACCGCGAACTTTTCCGCATCGAGGTTCTGCTTGGTCACGCGGGTCGCGATCTGACCCTGCAAATTGCCCTGTTGCATCGACAGGATGCTCGACACCATGCTCATCATGTCCATACACGGCACTCCCAAACTTGCTCTTGCGTAGCGCGCGAAAGTTAATGCTTGGGTAACGGATGGCCGCGTCAGGCTGACGCATCGTCGTCCTCATGGCGCAGCAAGTCGCCGGGCTGGCACTTCAGATAGGTGCAGATCCGCTCAAGCGTATCGAACCTGACGCCCTTCACCTTGCCCTGCTTGAGCAGGGACAGATTGGCCTCGGTGATCCCGACATATTCGGCGAGCTCCTTCGATTTCACGTTGCGCTCGGCGAGCATTACGTTGAGCCGGACCCGGATCGGCATCGCAACGGCCTCAAACGAATTGCGCGTGCTCGTCGGCGATCGCATTGGCTTCGGCCATCACCCAGGCCGTCACCGCAACCAGACCCGCGAACAGCAGCGCCAGCAGCGTGTCGGAACCGAGCGCAATGACGACGGACTTGCCCTGCGCGTAGGTTTGCCAGCTCAGCAGGATCGAGAGCAACGCGCAGATCACCGGCTTCAGCAAGGTCGAGAGCAGCATCGCGATCGCGAGGTCACGCAACCCGGCGACGTTTGCGGCCGTGAAGAAGCGGCCTGCCGCGAACGAGGTGAAAGCGCGGCGGACGCGCGACAAGCCCCAGATCAGACAGCCGAGCGGCAACGCCGAGACCACGAGACCCATCAGGCGGACAAGCCAGCCGACCGGATGGAACGCGATGCCGGTCAGCCCTGCATCGCGCAGAATCGCCTCATCCGGGCTCGCCAGCCAATAGGCCAGCAATCCGACCGCGAGCACGAACGAGATGGCGGTGCAGGCATAGGCGAGCACGCGGCTGACGGCGCGGATGCGTTCGAGGCGGGCCGGCCGCGCGGATGGGGAAAGCTCTGACGAGAGGGACGCGGACATGACTCAACCTCGGGATTGTTGATCTGATATTATTGTTTTACAATAATTAATATCTGCGAGTCAACATGCCTCAGGAGATGAAGTCATGCTCGTTCGTCCGGCTCACGCCATCTGCGCCGTCCTTCTATTGACGACAGCGGCTCACGCGCAGCCCTCGACATCGCGCGGGCAGATCTCGGTCGCGCAGGTCAGGGCCATGCTGGACCAGGCCGCGACCAATCCGACCGCGCGGCAGACGTTGACGGCGTATCTGGCCGGTACCGGCGAAACCGCCGGCTGGCTGCTCGACGCCGCGCGCGGCCTGCCGCCCTGCGCGCGGCGGCTGACACTCGACGCGCAGCAGGCCCGTGACGCGATCGCAAGTGCGGCTTCCACTGCCGCAACCGAGACACCGGCAACGCCGCTGATCATCCGCGACATGCTCAAGCGCGCAGGATGCCGCCTGACAGAATGAGGAGCGGACAATGCTTGCGAGGTCAGGCCGCGTTCGCGGCAAAGGCCGCACCGAGGGTGCGCAGCGCCTGCCGTGTCCGCGCGTCCGACAGCTTTGAGTGAAGCATGACGTCGCGCGACGGCAATGGCGGCAGGCCAAGCCGCGGCCCGAGGTCTATGGTATCCGCCGGCGCCACCCGGCGCGCCAGCGCGGCGACGGCGAGCCCTGCGGAGATCGCTGCGCCAATGGTCGAAAGCCCGCCACCGACGAACGCTTCGGTCCAGGCGATGCCGGCGGCGTCGAGAGTCTCGACCGCCATGGCGCGCACGCTGCAGGGCTCGGCTTGCGTCGCCAGGCGCAGCGGCTCGCCCGGCCGATGGTGAAAATCGGGCGCGGCCATCCAGCCGAAGGGTTCTTCGAACAGCACACCGCCATCGCGGCGCTTGGCGTCGTGGCGCAGCACGATCGCAGCATCGAGCCTGCCGTCGTCGAATGCGCTGAGCACCGAACGCGACGTATCGACATGCAACTGGATCACCAGGCCGGGATCGGTGGTGTTCATCCGCTTCAACAGCGAGGCCAATTCCGATCCGACGATGTGGTGGCTGATGCCGACGACGAGCCGACGATGCTCGACCGCAAACGCCCCGATCGCCGATTGATGCGCGGCCACCAGATTGCGCGCAGCGCCGAGGAAGGCGGTGCCCTCCGCGGAGAGCCGGACCAGCCGCGGCGTTCGCTCCAGCAGCCGGCGGCCGAGCCCATCTTCCAGCCGCCTGATCTTCAAGCTGACCGCGGACTGCGTGGTCTCCATGGCCTGCGCCGCCCGCGTGAAGCTGCTGAGGTCCGCGACCAGGACAAAGGCCTGCACCGCCTCGACGTCGAGCGCCTTCATGGCCAGACATTCAAATTTGCAATCATTGATATGCGATATCATACCGTTTTTCAATGATCAAGAAGCCCCTAGGATTGGCCGAACGCAACGATCGCCTCCAGGAGAGCCATCATCATGCCGCTGACCCGCGTCTCGCTGCGGCGGGGCAAGCCCGCCGCCTACCGCAAGTCCATTCTCGAGAGCCTCTATCGCGCCATGCGCGAGACCTTCGACGTGCCGGAAAGCGATCGCTTCATGACGATCTCCGAGCACGACGACGACGATTTCGCCTGTGGCGCGGATTATCTCGGCATCAGGCGCAGCGATGATCTGGTCATCATCCAGATCACCGTCAGCAACACCCGCCCGACGGCGCAGAAGCAGAGGCTCTACCGACGCATCGCCGACCTGCTGACGGAGAGTCCCGGCCTGCGCGCCGAGGATATCTTCATCAGCCTCGTCGAGGTGCTTCCGGAAAACTGGTCGTTCGGCAACGGTGAGGCGCAGTACGTCCGATGACCGCGACACCGATCCTCTCGCCGCGCATGAGCGGCATCAAGGCATCGCCGGCGTCCGTGCTGCGCCGCCGCGCCCGCGAACTGCGTGCCGCCGGGCGCGACATCATCGAGCTGTCGTCAGGCAATCTGGACTTCTCAACGCCGGATCATGTAATCGCAGTGGCGCATCAAGCGGCCTTGCGCGGCGAAACCTGCTACACCGATGTCGACGGCACGCCGGAGCTGAAGCGGGCGGTGCAGGCCGCGCTGCTGCGCGACCATCATCTCCACTATCGGCCGGATGAGATCGTCATCACCAACGGCTCGACGCAGGCGCTGTTCAACGCGCTGCTCGCGACGCTGGCGCCTGAAGACGAGGTGATCGTCCCCGCGCCTTATTGGGCGCCGTATCTCGATCAGGTGCGGCTGGCGGGCGCGACGCCGGTGATCGTGCCGTGCGCGCAGAACAACGGCTTCAAGCTGCGCGCGGAGGATTTGCGGGCGACGATATCGGCCCGAACGCGGTGGATCGTGATGAACAATCCGGTCAATCCATCCGGTGCGATCTATTCCGCGGAGGATTTGGCTGACATCGCCGCGGTTCTCTTGCAGCACCCTGACATCTGGGTGCTTGCCGACGGGCTCTACGAGCACATCGTGTTCAATGGCCGACCGGCGCCGACGCTTGCGCAGATCGAGCCGCGGCTGAAGCCGCGGACGCTGACCGTCAGCGGCCTCGCCAAGAGCTACGCCATGATGGGATGGCGGATCGGCTATGCCGCCGGCCCATCGGCGCTGATCCGCGAGATGATCACGATCCAGTCGCAGACCACGTCTGGAGTATCGTCGATCAGCCAGGCCGCCGCGGTCGCCGCGCTCGATGGTGCGCAGGATGTGCTGGCGGAGCGCGCCGCCATCCTTCGCGCGAGGCGTGACCGCTTTGCCGACCTCGTGAACGGATGCAGGGGGCTCTCCTGCACGCCGCCCGAAGGCACGTTCTATCTGCTGGTCAGTTGCGCCGGCGTGATCGGCACGCGCGCTCCCGACGGCAAGGTGATTTCGACCGACCGCAATTTTGCGGCCTATCTGCTCGAACAAGCCGATCTGGTGGTGTTTCCCGGCGAAGATCTCGGGCTGTCGCCCTATATCCGCCTCAGCTTCGCCAACCCGTCATCGACCATCGAGGAAGCCGGCAGACGGTTGAAGCGCGCTTGCGAGGCGTTGCAATGATGCCTCGCCCGCAGAGCCAGCGTCTCGCGCTAACCGCGCATCTGCTCGGACTTGGAATGGGTGTGACTGTCATTGTCGGCCTGGTGCCCGCGACGCTTGCACTGCTGCGGACACTGATCTGACGAGAGCGCGTGGATTACCGCGTCGGGACCGGCTTGTCGCCGCGGTAGTCATAGAAGCCGCGCTGGCTCTTGCGTCCGAGCCAGCCGGCCTCGACGTATTTCACCAGCAGCGGGCACGGCCGGTACTTGGAGTCGGCCAGCCCCTCGTGCAGCACCTGCATGATCGACAGGCAGGTGTCGAGGCCGATGAAATCGGCGAGCTCGAGCGGGCCCATCGGATGGTGCGCGCCGAGCTTCATCGCGGCATCGATCGCCTCGACGTTACCGACGCCTTCATACAGCGTGTAGATCGCCTCGTTGATCATCGGCAGCAGAATGCGGTTGACGATGAAGGCGGGGAAATCTTCAGACACCGCGACCTGCTTGCCGAGCTTGGCGACGAACGCCTTGGCGGTGTCGAAGGTCGTGTCGTCAGTGGCGATGCCGCGGATCAGCTCGACCAGCTCCATCGCAGGCACCGGATTCATGAAATGAATGCCGATGAATTTCTCCGGGCGGTCGGTCGAGGCGGCGAGCCGTGTGATCGAGATCGACGACGAGTTGGTCGCGACGATCGCTTCCGGCTTCAGGACCGCACAGACGTCGTGGAAGATCTTGCGCTTGGTCTCTTCCTTCTCGACCGCGGTCTCGATCACGAGATCGCAATCGGCCAGCGCATCGATCGTCTCGGCGGAGGTGATGCGGTCGAGCGCCTGCTTGCGCTCGCCCTCGCTGATCGCCTTCTTGGCGACCTGGCGGGTCAGATTGCCGTTGATGGTCGCCAGCGCCGACTTCAGCCGGTCCGCGGAGATGTCATTGAGCACCACGTCGAAACCGGCCAGCGCCGCCACATGGGCAATACCATTGCCCATCTGGCCCGAACCGATCACGCCGACCTTTTTGATTGCCACCGTCATCTTGTCATCCACCGGAACGGCGCGCATGTCGCGCCTGCCCAATTCCAACGATACCCGAAGTGAAGCCTTCCGGGTTGCCCAATCCGCCGGAAAACGTTTCCCGGGACCATGATGTGATTACGACGTAATCGCACCCGATCCATCTTCCCTGCCGGACACGATCCTTTCGGAAAACCGTTTCCGGATCGTTGCGCCCCAAGAATAGTAACACCGGCCGGAGCTTACCCACCCGGCCGGTGTCTTGTCGCTTACTTTCCGAGCTTGCCGAGCGCTTCGGTCAGCTCCGGAACCGCCTGGTAGAGGTCGGCGACCAGGCCGTAATCGGCGACCTGGAAGATCGGTGCGTCCTCATCCTTGTTGATGGCGACGATCACCTTGGAGTCCTTCATGCCGGCCAGATGCTGGATCGCGCCGGAGATGCCGACCGCGACATAGAGTTCCGGGGCCACCACCTTGCCGGTCTGGCCGACCTGCCAGTCGTTCGGCGCATAGCCGGCATCGACCGCGGCGCGCGAGGCGCCGACGCCGGCGCCGAGCTTGTCGGCGAGCGGCTCGATGTATTTCGCAAAGTTCTCGCGGCTCTGCATGGCCCGGCCACCCGAGACGATGATCTTGGCCGAGGTCAGTTCCGGACGGTCGCTCTTGGCAACTTCCTCGCCGACGAACGTCGACAGGCCCGGATCGGCGGCGGATGCGGCGTTCTCGATCGCGGCGCTGCCGCCTTCGCCGGCTGCGGCGAAGGTCGAGGTGCGGACCGTGATCACCTTCTTGGCGTCCTTCGACTTCACGGTCTGGATCGCGTTGCCGGCATAGATCGGCCGTTCATAGGTGTCGGGCGCGACGACCTTGATGATCTCGGAGACCTGCATGACGTCGAGCAGCGCTGCGACGCGCGGCATCACGTTCTTGAAGCGCGAGGTCGCGGGCGCGACGAAGGCGTCATAGTTCGGCGCCAGCGCGACGATCAGCGCGGCCAGCGGCTCGGCAAGGTCGTGCTCATAGGCGGGGCCTTCGGCCACCAGCACCTTGGTGACACCGGCAAGCTTGGCGGCTGCTTCCGCCGCCGCCTTGGTGCCTTGGCCGCCACCGGCAACCAGCACATGGACATCGCCGCCGAGCTGGCTCGCCGCGGTCAGCGCCTTGTTGGTCGAGTCCTTCAGGGTCTCGTGGTCGTGTTCAGCAATCAACAGCGTCGTCATCAGAGAACCCCGGCTTCGGTCTTGAGCTTGTTCACGAGTTCGGCGACGTCCTTGACCTTGACGCCCGCCTTGCGGCCTGCCGGTTCCGCGGTCTTCAGCACTTCCAGACGCGGCGTGAGATCGACGCCGTAGTCCGACGCGCTCTTGTCGTCGATCGGCTTCTTCTTCGCCTTCATGATGTTGGGCAGCGACGCATAGCGCGGCTCGTTGAGACGCAGGTCAGTGGTGACGATCGCCGGGCCCTTGAGCTTGATGGTCTGCAGGCCGCCATCGACTTCGCGCGTGACCTTGAAGTCAGATCCTTCGACCTCGAGCTTGGAGGCGAAGGTCGCCTGCGACCAGCCGAGCAGCGCGGCCAGCATCTGGCCGGTCTGGTTCGAGTCGTCGTCGATCGCCTGCTTGCCGAGAATGACGAGGCCGGGTTGCTCCGCCTCGACCACCGCCTTGAGGATCTTGGCAACCGCGAGCGGTTCGACGTTGCCTTCGGCCTTGACCAGGATGCCGCGGTCGGCGCCCATCGCAAGCCCGGTACGAATGGTCTCGGAAGCCTGTGCCGGTCCGATCGACACCACCACCACTTCGGTCGCCTTGCCGGCTTCCTTGAGCCGCAGTGCTTCCTCGACGGCGATTTCGTCGAACGGGTTCATCGACATCTTGACGTTGGCGAGCTCCACGCCCGATCCATCGCTCTTGACGCGGACCTTGACGTTGTAGTCGACGACCCGCTTTACCGGCACAAGAACCTTCATCGATCCTCTTTCGCTTTGATTTTATGGGTTTCGGTTGGCTGGCGCGGAACCTAAAGGTCCCGTACCCCCCGGTCAACGCGGCAAAGCCAAAAAACCGTCCCCCGGTTTTTGAACCAGTTTAGCGGTTCTGGCCCGGCACCCACAACACGTCCCCCGCCCCTTTATTGTTCAGGAAGCGGCTGGCAACGAACAGGAAATCCGACAGTCGGTTCATATACTGGATGCCAGCAGCGTTGACCGTCTCGTCCGGTCGGGCTGCGAGTTCCACCATGATCCGTTCCGCGCGGCGACATATCGTCCGGGCGAGATGCAGATATGCAGAAGCCGGCGTCCCGCCGGGCAGCACGAACGAGGTCAGCGGCGCGAGCTGGTCGTTGAGGCTGTCGATGTCGCGCTCGAGCCGCTCGACCTGGCTCGCCAGCATCCGCAGACGTTCAGCCTTGCCCTCGCGCTCGGGCACCGCAAGATCGGCGCCGAGATCGAACAGATCGTTCTGGATCCGGCCGAGCATCGCATCGACCTCGGGACTGTCGGCCAGATGCAGCCGCACCACGCCGATCGCTGCATTGGTCTCGTCGACCGTGCCATAGGCAGCGACCCGCAGATCGTATTTCGGCCGCCGCTCGCCGGAGCCGAGCGCGGTGGTGCCGTCATCGCCGGTGCGCGTGTAGATCCGATTGAGTACGACCATGGCCGTGATCCTCTAAGGTTTGCGCATCGCGTCTACCGCCCCATCGCCCAGACCGCGAACATCGCGATGACGATGGCGACGAACTGCAGCAGCACGCGCAGCCGCATCAGCTTCTGCGATGTGTTCGGCGAGCCGCCCTTCATCATGTTGACGAGGCCGAGCAGGAGCACCAGCGCGACGGCGCCGACGGCGAAGGGAAGAATGATCGTGCTGAGGACAGATGTCATCTGCGGTACATAACACCGCAGGACGCGGACTTCCACACAGGCGGCGCATGCAACCAACTGGCTTTTCAATGCGTAATATCAGATGCTGGGTCCGTGCTCGGACCGAGCGGTTTTCGACAATACCGGGTGGAATGTGAAGCAGCTTCGTTACGTCTACCACGTCGTGATGGATGCCTTTTACACGTTCCTCGCCGACGACGGCTGGGCGATCGCGAGCCACATCGCGCTGTCGACCCTGATGGCGCTGTTTCCGTTCCTGATCGTGCTGACGTCGGTGGCCGGCTTCTTCGGCTCCAAGGAGCTTGCCGACCAGGCCGTCGGACTGTTGCTGCAGGTCTGGCCGGAGCAGGTCGCCGAGGCGCTGTCCGGCCAGATCCACGACGTGCTAACCAACACCCGCGGCGGCATCCTGACCATCGGCGCGGTGTTCGCGGTGTACTTCGCCTCCAACGGCGTCGAGGCGCTGCGAGTGGCGCTGAACCGCGCCTATGCCGTGATCGAGCCGCGGCGCTGGTACTGGCTGCGGCTGGAATCGATCGGCTACACGCTGGTCGCGGCGTTCACCTCGCTCGCGATGGCATTCCTGATCGTGCTCGGGCCGCTGATCATCGAGGCGGCGCGGCGGTATATTCCGTTCTTCGTCGAATCGAACGAGAGCCTGCTCAACACCGCCCGTTACGGCATCACGGTGCTGGCGCTGGTCATCGCGCTCTTCATCCTGCATGCCTGGCTGCCGGCGGGCCGCCGCGGCTTCACGCAGATCCTGCCCGGCATCATCTTCACCATAGTGGCGTCGCTGATCTCGGGCATCGGCTTCGGCATGTATCTGGCGCGCTTCGCCAACAACTACGTCACGATGTATGCGGGGCTCGCCTCGGTGGTGATCGCGCTGGTGTTCCTGTATTTCATCGCCGCGATCTTCGTGTTCGGCGGCGAGCTGAACGCGGCGATCATCAAGTCTCGGCTGCCGCGCGGCGTGCCGCTTCAAGCAGCGCAGTCGCCAGTGCCCGCGGAGAAACAGGTTTGACGAGGAAGGCGTCGGCGCCGGCGGCGCGCGCCGCGGCCTCGTCCTCGGCACGCCCGGAGATCCCGACGATCACGATGCGGCCGTGCGGGGGCGGCAGCGCGCGGATGCGCTTGATGGCCTCGACACCGCCGATGCCGGGCAGCACCATGTCCATCAGCACGGCGTCGAAGGCCCCCTGTCCGAGCCGATCGGACGCCCCCTCACCCTGACCGATGAATTCGGCATGGTGACCGAGTTCGGTGAGGATCGTGTTGAGCACGACGCGGCCGAACGGATTATCCTCGACGCTGAGCAGCCGCAGTCCCTGCGATAATGGCACCGCCGCGCCTTCGCTCGACGCAGCGCCGGCCGGTCCTTCGGCTGAAACCAGCACCACGTTGAGGGTAAAGACGGTGCCGCCGCCCTTGCGCTGGGCCACGACGATGTCGCCGCCCATGGCGCGCGCGAGCTGCTTGACCGAGGACAGGCCGAGCCCGGCGCCGCCGAACCGCGCGGCGATCGAGACATTGGCCTGCGAGAACGGCCGGAACAGGCGCTTGACCTCCGATAGCGTCAGGCCGATGCCGCTGTCGGAGATCGCAAAGGCAACCCCGATCCTGCCGTCGGCCCTTCTCTTGGCCGCCCCCTTGGCCGCGCGCACCGGCGCGACATGCAGCTCGATGCTGCCCTGCTCGGTAAACTTGACGGCGTTGTCGATCAGGTTCTCCAGCGCCGCGCGCAGCCGGACGGGATCGCCGACCGCAAACGCCGGCAGCTTCGCGGAGATCTCGACCGAGGCCCGCAATCCCTTGGCTGCGGCGCGGCCGGCCAGTGAATCCCCCGCGTGGCGCGCCAGCGTGCGCAGGTCGAAGAAATCCTGCCGGATCTCGAGCCCCGGCCCCTCGCTCCGGGCAGCGTCGACGAACAGGGTCGCAAGGCTCGCCAGATGCTCGGCACCGGCCTTGATGGTATCGACCCAGCGCCGCTCGCGCTCGTCGAGATCCGATGTCGCGAGCAGGTTGCTGATCGCCAGGATTCCGGTCAACGGGGTCCGGACCTCATGGGCAAAGGCGGCAAGCGCGGTCTCGATCAGGCCGGGACCGGCCTTCGGGGCCTTCGGCGCAGCCCGCCTGCGGCCCGGCTTGGCCGCCGCCTTGACGGCGCGCGTCTTAGTAGCACGCGTCTTGGCAGCGCGCCGCTTCGGCGGCATCCGTTGGGATTGCCGCTTGCTGCGCCGTACGCGCGATTCTGACGCCATGGTCTCCGTGATCCCCGCCCCTGATAACAACATGGCATGCCCGGCGTGCCGGTGTCACGGCGCCGTTTGCGGCTTGCCCGCAGCGGTGCCCCGTGATGGTAACCACCGTGCTTCGCGATCGAAATGCGGCCGGGATCTATGGCAAGCCGACCAGGCGGCGGATATCGGCCGGGCTGGCGCCCTCCGCCCGCAGCTCGCGCAGCCCGGTCGCCTGGGTCGATTTCGACAGCTTTTGGCCGGCGGCGTCCCGGATCAGCGCATGGTGCCGGTAGGCCGGCACGGGCAGGCCAAGCAGCTCCTGCAACAGCCGATGCACGCTGGTCGACCAGAACAGGTCAACGCCCCTGACCACATCGGTGACGCCCTGCAGGGCGTCGTCGATCACGACCGAGAGATGGTAACTGGTTGGGGTCTCCTTGCGTGCCAAGATCACGTCGCCCCAGGCCTCCGGCCGGGCCGCCACGTCCCCGGTCTCGCCGGCCGGACCCTCGCCAGCCTCCTGCCAGCGCAGGCTGCCGCTGCGCGCGCATGCTGCAGCCATGTCGAGCCGCAACGCGAACGGCGCGCCCTGCCCGATCAGCCGGTCGCGCTGCTCGGCCGACAGCGATTTCGCCGCTCCCGGATAGAGCTGCGCGCCGTCCGGATCGCGCGGCCACGCGCCAGCGGCCTGGCTTTCCGCGACCAGCCGCGCGATGTCGGCGCGGCTCTCGAAGCTCGGATAGACCAGCCGCTCGGCCGACAGGCGGTCGATCGCCGCGCGATAGGCCGCAAAATGCTCCGACTGCCGCCGCACCGGGGTCTCCCAGGCGATGCCGAGCCAGGCCAGATCCTCGTAGATCGCCTGCTCGAATTCGACCCGGCAGCGCGTCGCGTCGATGTCCTCGATCCGCAGCAGGAAGCGTCCGCCCGACCGCTTCGCGAGGTCATGGTTGAGCAGCGCCGAATAGGCATGGCCGAGATGCAGGTAGCCATTCGGACTAGGGGCAAAACGGAAAACGGGTGGCATGGCGTTCGATCGCGGGTCATTGCCGGGCTCGACCCCGGCGATCCTTGTTTGGGCATGATCTTCGCGCAAACGCCTTGCGTTTGTCGCAAGCGAAAACCGGTTTCCACTTTTCCGGACCATGCGGCTGGACAAGACTCTGTTACGATAGGAGATGGATGCGCGGGTCAAGCTCGCGCATGACAAGCCGATGCAGATCCCGCAATGCTGATCCATCTCGAAACCCAGGCCGACCTTGACGAGGCCATCCAGAAGCTGGTCGACCAGGATCGCCGGCTGCGCCCGATCCTCGAACTCACCGGCATGCCGGCCATCCGGCAGCGCGAGCCGGGGTTTGCGGGGCTTGCCGCGATCATCTGCGGCCAGCAGCTGTCGACCGCGAGTGCTGCCGCGATCTGGGGCCGCGTCAGCAAGGCGTTCGACCCGTTCCATCATGATACGATCCGCAAGGCGCGGGCGGACCGGCTCGGCCGGCTCGGGCTCTCCGCGGCCAAGATCAAGACGCTGAAGCACATCGCGCGCGAGCTCGCCGAGGAGCGGCTGAACCTCGACGTGCTCGCCAACGAAGAGGCCGATGCCGCGCACAACACGCTGACCGCGCTGCCCGGGATCGGCCCGTGGACCGCCGACGTCTATCTCCTGTTCTGCCTCGGCCATGGCGATGCGTGGCCGGCAGGCGACCTCGCCGTGCAGGAAGCGGTCAAGGTCGGGCTCGGGCTGAAGGAGCGGCCGACGCCGAAGCAGATGGCACCGCTTGCCGAGCCGTGGCGTCCGCTGCGCGGCGCCGCCGCGCATCTGTGGTGGGCGTATTATCGCGTACTCAGGAATCGCGAAGGCGTGATCGCCGGCGCGAAGTAGGTCGTCGAGAAAACATTCCAACTACGCGATCGCGTGATATAGCAAGAGCAGACGAATACTTATTCAATTTACCGGCCTGGCGCATTGATGACGCCCAGCACATCCTTCCTGCAAGGAGGACGGACCTGGTTTTGCTTCGCACCCCGCTGACGCTTCTCCTGATATCCTTGGGGGCTATCGCCGCGGCGTGGTGGTGGCTGGGCATCCCGGTCAGCCTGCCGCGCGCACCGATCGATCCGAACGATAAGGTGCAGTGCATCTCCTACGCCCCGTTCCGCAACAATCAGACATCACTTGCTCCCGCGACGCAGGTCACGCCGGAACAGATCGCGGAAGATCTCGCGCAACTCGCCAAGATATCGCACTGCATCCGCACCTACGCGACCGATCTCGGTCTCGACCAGATTCCCGGGCTCGCAGCCAAGGCGGGGCTGAAAGTCATTCAGGGCATTTTCCTCGACAGGGACCGAAAGAAGAATGCGACGCAGGTCGCAACGGCGATACGCCTCGCCAAAGAATATCCAGACACGGTCATTGCACTCGTGGTCGGCAACGAGGTTCTGCTGCGCAAGGAAATGTCGGCATCCGACCTCGCCGCCATGATCCGTGCGATCAAGGCACAGGTCAGCGTTCCCGTCACCTACGCCGACGTCTGGGAGTTCTGGCTGAGCAATCGCGAACTTTCCGACGTCGTCGACTTCATCACGATTCACATCCTGCCATACTGGGAGAATATCCCGATCCCCGCGGAACGTGCCGCCGCGCACGCGGACGAGATGCGCCGGCAGATCGCGGCAGTCTTCCCAGGCAAGGAAATCTTTATCGGAGAAGTAGGTTGGCCGAGCGAGGGGCGCATGCGCGAATCCGCGCTGCCCTCGCGCGTCAATCAGGCGCGGGTGGTCTCGGAGGTGCTCGACCTTGCCCGGCGCGAGCATTTCCGCGTCAACCTGTTTGAGGCCTATGACGAGGGGTGGAAGCGGGAGATCGAGGGCACGGTCGGCGGATCCTGGGGCCTGTTCGATTCGGAAGCGCGCACGCTGAAATATCCGCCTGGCCTGCCGATCAGCAATTTTCCGTTCTGGAAACTGCAGATGTGCAGCGGAATGGCGCTGGCGATCCTGGTGTTCGGCGCAGCCTGGCTGACCTCGCGCCGCAAGCCGAAGGAGCCCGAATTCGTGTCGTGGCTTGCCGTCGGACTATCGGCAACCACAGCCGGAATCCTGTTTGGGGTGGCCGCGCAAAGACTGATCTATGAAAGCTATGGGACGGGAGGCTGGCTTGTGTGGGGCTCGCTTCTGGTGGCGGCAACGGCCTCGCCGGTGTTCGGCGCCAATGCCCTGATGTCGGGTCGCGCACCGCCCAGTTTCCAGGAATTGTTGGGTCCGAAGGGCTACCACACTGAAACGGTGCTGGTGACCGTGCACGGATTGGCTTTGATCGTCACCACGGTGATCGGCACGGCGGCCGCACTGGGTCTCATATTTGACCCGCGCTTCATCGATTTTCCTTTCGCGCCTCTGACCATGGCGGCGGTGCCGTTTGCGGCCATGACACTGCTCAATCCTGCCACGAAAGGAGTCCGCCCTCTGGCGGAAGCGATCTTTGCCGGCATTTTTGTCGCAGCCGCCATCTACGTGGGCTTCAACGAAGGACCGGAGAACTGGCAGGCGCTGTGGACGTGCGCCGTCTTTATCTCGCTCGCGGTGACGTTATGGCGGGCACGGGCGTGAGAACCGGCTCTAGCCGCGCAGCCTGACGCGGTCCTCGCGCGCGCAATCGGTGACGAAACCGATGACGGCGCGCACCGAGGGAAGCTCGACCAGGTCGGGATGGGCGAGCAGCCAGAGATCGGAGAGGCTCGAGAGCTTTTGCGGAGCGACCCGAACCAGATCGGGATAGTCGGCCCCGACCAGGCAGGACAGCGCGCAAATCCCGAGCCCGGCGCGCGCCGCCGCCAGCATGTCGCCCTGCGAGGAACAGCGCATCACCAGCGTGCCCTGCCGCGTGATGACATCGCTCCACCGCGCCAGCCGCACATTCGAGGCCTGGTCGGCAAACCCGATCACGCTGTGCCCCCGCCATTCGTCCGGCCGCTCCGGCAGCTTGCGTCCGGCGGCATAACCGCGCGACGCGTAGAAGCCGGCGCCGAGCCGTCCGATCTTGCGTCCGATCAGGTTCTCGTCTCCCGCATCGACCGGCCGCAGCACCACGTCGGCCTCGCGGCGCCGCACACTCGCCGGAAACGGATGGGTGATGATCTCGAGCTGGATGTTGGCGTGATCGCGCAGGAACGGTCCGAGACGCGGCATCAGCCAATGCGCCGCCAGCGTCGCGCCGATCGACAGCTTCACGACGCCGCGCGCCTGCGCACCGGTGGCGGACGCAGCCGCCTCCGCGCGCAGGGCCGCCGCCGCCATCACCTCGGTGTGCTCGCGGAACTTGCGGCCATGCGATGTCAACGACAGGCCGTCATTCGAACGGGCGAACAGGCGGGTCCCGAGCTGCTTCTCCAGCGCCGCGACGTTGCGGCCGACGGTGGGGTGGCTGATGCGCAGCCGCCGCGCAGCGCCGGCGAAGCTGCGCGTCTCCGCCACCGCGACGAACGTCTTGCAAAGCTCCCAGTCCATGCCGCCGCCCGCGCCTCTGTTCATTTCTGGTTGATCAGCTGTTCAATATTGAACGTCATGACGCAGCCGTCCAGCCCTATATTGCCGCGCCAAGGGAGCCGTCGCTCCAGCCATCACAACAAATCGCGATCCGCCCCGGCCACCGGCCGGGCGGCGCGCATGGAGGATCCGAACAATGTCGCTGCCCGCCTCGCTCGCCAACCGGCTTGAACTGCCGGTCGTCGGTTCCCCGCTGTTCATCGTCTCGGGGCCCGAGCTCGTGATCGCGCAGTGCAAGGCCGGCATCGTCGGCTCATTCCCGGCGCTCAACGCCCGCCCGGTCGAGAAGCTCGACGAATGGCTGACGCAGATCGAGAACGAGCTCGGCGAGTACCAGGCGAAGCATCCGGAGAAAAAGGTCGCCCCTTACGCGGTCAACCAGATCTGCCACGCCTCCAACGACCGGCTGATGCACGACATGGAGACCTGCGTGAAGCACAAGGTGCCCATCATCATCACCTCGCTGCGTCCGCCGTCCGAAATCGTCGAGGCCGCGCATTCCTACGGCGGCGTTGTGTTCCACGATGTCATCAACGTGAAGCATGCCCGCAAGGCCGCCGAGCAGGGCGTCGACGGATTGATCCTGGTCTGCGCCGGCGCGGGCGGCCATGCCGGCACGCTGTCGCCGTTCGCGCTGGTGCGCGAGGTCAAGCAGTGGTTCAACGGCACCATCCTGCTGTCGGGCGCGATCTCGGACGGCTGGAGCATCGCATCGGCGCTCGCGCTCGGCGCCGACCTCGCCTATGTGGGCACCCGCTTCATCGCGACCGAGGAAGCCAATGCCGACATTAGGTACAAGCAGGCGCTGACCGAATACGCCGCGCACGACATCGTCTATTCGAACCTGTTCACCGGCGTGCACGGCAACTACCTCGGACCGTCGATTGCGGCCGCGGGCCTCGATCCGGGCAACCTGCCGGTCGCCGACAAGTCCAAGATGAATTTCGGCTCCGGCGGCAACACGAAGGCCAAGGCCTGGCGCGACATCTGGGGTTCGGGCCAGGGCATCGGCCAGATCACCGACGCCCCACCGGTCGCCGAACTGGTGGCGCGGATGAAGGCGGAGTACACCGAGGCACGCAGCGATTTCCTTCGAGCCAGCGCCTGACGCTGGACGATCGCCTGGAGAGACCCGGTATGATCATCAGCGGCGACAGACAGATCAACTACGGCGACATTCAGGCCCGCATTGCGCGGGCGGCGACCGGCTTCCGCGCGCTCGGCGTTCAGGGCGGCAAGCCGGTCGGCATGATGCTGCGCAACGATTTCGCGCTGTTCGAGGTGGTCGCCGCCGCAGCCGCGCTCGGCAGCCCGGTGGTGCCGATCAACTGGCATCTGAAGGCCGACGAGGTCGCCTACATCCTGTCCGACAGCGGCGCCGACACGCTGGTCTGCCACGCCGATCTGCTGCCGCAGATCCGCGACGGGCTTCCGCCGGGGATCGAGCTTCTGGTGGTGACGACGCCGCCGGAGATCGCCGCGGCCTATGGCGTGGCGGCGGCGTCCACGCAGGTGCCCGACGGCATGACCGATTGGGATATCTGGCGTGAGACGCATCAACCGCTGACCGACGCGCCGATCGGCGCAGCGCCGATGTTCTACACGTCCGGAACCACGGGCCTACCGAAGGGTGTCAAGCGCAAGCCGATGCCATCAGAGCAGCAGGCGGCGGCCACGCGCGTCGGCGCCATCACCTATGGCGTCAAGCCGAACGAAGACCAGGTGATCCTGATGAACGGCCCGATGTACCATTCGGCGCCGCACTCCTATGGCATGCTCGCATTCCGCAACGGCTGCGTGATCGTGCTCGAACCGCGCTTCGACCCCGAGGATCTGCTGCAGCTGATCGCGCGCCACCATGTCACCCACATGCACATGGTGCCGACCATGTTCGTGCGGCTGCTGCGCCTGCCGGAGGAGACGCGACGCCGCTACGACCTGTCGTCGCTGCGCTTCATCGTCCATGGCGCGGCGCCCTGCCCGGTCGACGTCAAGCGCGCGATGATCGAGTGGTGGGGGCCGGTGATCAACGAATATCTCGGCTCCACCGAGACCGGCATCCCGGTGTGGCATTCGTCGGCGGAGGCGCTGGCCAAGCCCGGCACCGTCGGCCGCGCCATCGAGGGCGGCATCGTCAAGATCTTCCGGCCCGACGGCACGCAATGCGACGTCGGCGAGCCCGGCGAGATCTTCATGCGCCAGATGTTGATCTCGGACTTCGACTATCACGGTAATGCCAAGGCACGCGCCGAGGCCGATCACGACGGCCTGATCAGCGTCGGCGATGTCGGCTATCTCGACGCGGACGGCTATCTGTTCCTGTGCGACCGCAAGCGCGACATGGTGATCTCGGGCGGCGTCAACATCTATCCCGCCGAGATCGAGAATACCCTGATCGGCATGCCAGGCGTCCGTGACTGCGCCGTGTTCGGCGTGCCCGACGACGAATATGGCGAGCGGCTGTTCGCCTGCGTCGAGCCAGAAGCGGGCAGCACGCTGTCGGTCGCGGCGATCCAGGAATTTCTCCGCGGCAAGCTCGCCAATTTCAAGGTGCCGCGGGACATCCGCTTCATGGACGCGCTGCCGCGCGAGGCGACGGGCAAGATCTTCAAGCGCAAGCTGCGCGATCTCTACCGCGAAGGACAGCTTCGCTGACCAAGGTGACGGTGGAGCGAACGGCGTTTGAAACTTAGTTGCTGTTGCAAAAGGCCGGCGATCGACGCAACGATGCCGGCGCATCTGACGCCGGGATCATCGCCATGAACTCCACTGACTTCATCGTCATCCGCAACGATCTGCAGCAATGCAAGGTGATCGAGACACGGCTGCCCGATGCCGCGGCGCTGCCGGCCGACGCGTTGCTGGTCAAAGTGACCCGCTTCGCCTTCACCGCCAACAACATCACCTACGCCGTGATCGGCGAGCAGCTGAAATACTGGCACCTGTTCCCGGCGCCCGACGGCTACGGCATCATCCCGGTGTGGGGCTTTGGCGAGGTGCTGGCCTCGAAGCATCCCGCCGTCGCAGCCGGCGAAACGCTGTTCGGCTATTTCCCGATGGCGACCCATCTGGTGATCGAGGCCGCCGATGTCAGCAAGCGCGGCCTGCGCGACGGTGCCGCGCACCGGCAGGAGGTCTCGCCGGTCTACAATGCCTATGCCCGCGTCTCCGGCGATCCGACCTATGCCGGCCAGCAGGGCGATTTCCGCGCGCTGCTGCTGCCCTTGTTCATGCTGTCGTTCCTGGTCGACGACTTCCTGGCCGAGAATGAGTTCTACGGTGCACGCCGCGTCATCCTGTCGTCGGCCTCGAGCAAGACGGCGTTCGGGCTCGCCCATCTCCTGCACAAACGCGGTATCCGGGTGATCGGGCTGACCTCGAAGGGCAATGTCGATTTCGTCACCTCGCTCGGCTGCTATGACGACGTCGTCACCTATGACCAGGTCACCGCGATCCCGGCGGCCGAGCCCGTCGCCTATGTCGACATGGCCGGCAACAGCGCGCTGCGCGAGACCCTGCACCGGCACTTCGGCGCGCAGATGGTCTATTCCGGCCGGGTCGGGCTCACGCATCGCGCGAGCGAACCGGACGAGCCGACGCTGCCCGGCGCCAAGCCAGTATGGTTCTTCGCCCCGGACCAGATCCGCAAGCGCGCCAAGGAATGGGGGCCCGGCGGCATCGACCAGCGTTTTGGCGCCGCATGGACGGAGCTCGTGCCGCACCTGCCGAACTGGCTCGATGTGGTCGAGCGGCGCGGACCGGCCGCGGTGCGCGAGGCCTATCTCGATACCCTGCAGGGCCGCGTTCCGCCGGATCAAGGCCTGATCCTGTCGCTGGCCGAATAGGCGATATCCCGTCGCGCCCTTTCTGCGGCCTCGCCAATGGGTATAGGCTTGCGGCCAAGGGAACGCCGCCAAGAAAACGTCACCAAGGGCGGCCGATGACGAGAAACGCTCAATGCTCGACAAGACGGACGATATTTCGGTCGCCGCCGACAATTGGCTTGTGCAGTTCGAGGATGCGCTGGCGGGCCCCGACGATGTGCTGCTGAAGCCGCTGTTCCATCCCGAAAGCTATTGGCGCGACGTGCTGGCGCTGAGCTGGAACATCCAGACCGTCAACCGCGCCTTTGCAATCGTCGAGGAACTGCCCGCGCATGCGCGTCGCAGCGCGCCGCATGATTTTCGCATCGATGCCGAGCGCGCGCCGCCCCGCCGGGTGATGCGCGCCGGCACGAGCGCGATCGAGGCGATCTTCAAGTTCGAAACCGCTGTCGGCCGCGGCCACGGCATCGTGCGGCTGATTCCTGACGCCGCCGACGGCGATCGGTTGAAGGCCTGGACGCTGCTGACCGCGCTCGAGGAACTGAAGGGTTTTGAAGAGCAGCAAGGAAACACAAGGCCGCGCGGACAAGCCTATTCCCGCGATTTCCGCGGTCCCAACTGGCTCGACCTGCGCAAGGTATCCGCCGAATATGCCGGCCGCGATCCCGATGTGCTGGTGGTCGGCGGCGGACAGGCCGGGCTTGCGATCGCCGCCCGTCTGCAACAGCTCAAGATCGATGCGCTGATCGTCGACCACGAGGCGCGCGTCGGCGACAACTGGCGCAAGCGCTACCACGCGCTCACCCTGCACAACCAGGTGCAGGTCAATCATTTGCCCTACATGCCGTTCCCGCCGAACTGGCCGACCTACATCCCGAAGGACAAGCTCGCCAACTGGTTCGAATCCTATGTCGATGCCATGGAGCTGAACTTCTGGACGGGAACGGAATTCGTGGGCGGCAGCTACGACGATGCACAGGGACGCTGGACCATCGAGCTGCGCCGCGCCGACGGCACAACGCGGAAACTGCAGCCACGCCATGTCGTGATGGCGACCGGCGTCAGCGGCATTCCGAGCGTGCCTGATATCCCCGGCTTGAAGAATTTCTCCGGCAAGGTGCTGCATTCGAGCGGCTATGAAGACGGCGAGCATTGGGCAGGCAAGCGCGCGCTGGTGATCGGCACGGGCAACAGCGGCCACGACATTGCGCAGGATCTGCACTCCTCCGGCGCCGAGGTCACGCTGGTGCAGCGCTCCTCGACGCTCGTCACCAATATCGAGCCGTCGGCGCAGCTGGCCTATGCCGCCTACAATGAAGGCTCGCTCGAAGACAACGATTTGATCGCGACCTCGATGCCGCTCGCGCTCGCCAAGCGCAGCCATGTGCTGATGACCGAGCAGTCGAAGCAGCTCGACAGACCGCTGCTCGACGGTCTCGCGCGCAAGGGTTTCAAGCTCGATTTCGGCGACGGCGGCACCGGCTGGCAGTACCTGACCCGCGGCGGCGGCTATTACTTCAACGTCGGCTGCTCCGATCTCGTCGCGAGCGGCGCGATCGACCTGAAGCAATTTGCCGACATCGAGACCTTCGTGGGCGAAGGCGCGCGGCTGAAGACCGGCGAGACGGTTGGCGCCGACCTGATCGTGCTCGCGACCGGCTACCGGCCGCAGGAAGAGCTGGTGAAGAAACTGTTCGGCGAGGCGATGGCTGCGCGGGTTGGCCCGATCTGGGGTTTTGGCGACGGCCAGGAGCTGCGCAACATGTACACCCGCACGCCGCAGCCCGGCCTGTGGTTCATCGCCGGCAGCCTCGCGCAATGCCGCATCAACTCGCGTTATCTTGCGCTGCAGATCAAGGCGATCGAGGAAGGCCTGTTGCCGCGCGATGTCGGGCCGGTGGCGAAGCTAACTTGATCAGCCGTCATTCCGGGGCGCGCATAGCGCGAGCCCGGAATCCATTGGGCGACAATCTCCGCGGATAAATGGATTCCGGGCCTCCCGGAATGACGAGAAGAGAGAGGACGAACAATGCCAACCATCCTCGGCACCGGCGAGCACCGCTATCGCGTGGTGGAGAACTTCGCAAAACTCCCCGACGGCTGGAGCCTGACGGATGTCGCCTCCGTCGCGGTCGACAGCAAGGACCGTGTCTATGTCTTCAACCGCGGCGAACATCCGATGGTGGTGCTCGACCGCGAGGGAAACTTCATCCGGAGCTGGGGCGAAGGCGTGTTCGCACGCGCCCACGGCCTGCATATCGATGCCGACGACAATCTCTATTGCACCGACGACGGCGACCACACCGTGCGCAAATGTTCTGTTGACGGCAAGGTGCTGCTGACGATCGGCATCCCGAACAAGCCCGCGCCGTTCATGAGCGGCGAGCCGTTCCATCGCTGCACCCACACCGCGCTGTCGCCGAACGGCGAAATCTATGTCTCGGACGGCTACGGCAATGCCTGCGTCCACAAATACACGCCGGATGGAAAGTTGATCAAAACCTGGGGCGAGCCGGGCACCGATCCCGGCCAGTTCAACATCGTGCACAACATCGCGACCGACGCCGACGGCTGGGTCTATGTCGCCGACCGCGAGAACCACCGCGTCCAGGTGTTCGACGGCAACGGCAAATACGAGACGCAGTGGAACAATTTGCACCGGCCCTGCGCGCTATGCTGCGGCGGCGGCAAGCAGCCGAACTTCGTGATCGGCGAGCTCGGCCCCGGCATGGCGGTCAACCGCAAGGTCCCCAATCTCGGCCCGCGGCTGTCGATCGTCGATGGCACTGGCAAGCGCATCGCCCGGCTCGGCGGCGAGCACGGCCCCGGCGTCGAGACCGGCAAATTCCTGGCGCCGCACGGCATCGCGCTGGACTCGCGCGGCGACATCTATGTCGGCGAAGTCGGCGTCACCGACTGGAAGACCAGCTTTCCGGATACCGAGATGCCGGCCGCGGTGCGCCTGACGCGGTGCTTACAGAAGCTGGAGCGGGTGACGGTGTAGCGCCCGCCCCCCGGTTTTTCCCCGTCATGCTGAGGAGCGCGGAACGCGCGTCTCGAAGCATCGACGGCCCGCTGCCGCAGCGCGGCCGTGCATCCTTCGAGGCTCGCAAGAGCTCGCACCTCAGGATGACGGCTCGAAGAACGCTCCCGCGAAGATCAAATCTCGCCGATCACCTCACGGCGGCGCTGCTCGGATTCTTCCGCATAGCGCCGCATCGCGTGCGCTTCGGTGAGCAGGCCGATCGGCCGACGGTCGCCGTCGTCCTCGACCACCGCGAGCGATTCCGCTTCGGCGGCGTCGAACACCGCGATCGCCTCCTGCACGTTCATGCCGGGATGCAGCACCACGTCGGCGTAGCGCAGGATGGCGGCAAGTCCCTTGTCGGCCTCGAGATCGGGCGCGTGCGCTTCCGCGACCAGCGCGAGCCCGGCATAGCGTCCCTCGCCGTCGACCGCGACGACCTGGGTCTTCGAGCCGGGCGGGAATTCCTCGCGAAACGCCTCGATCGGCATCGCGGCGTTCACCGTCGTCATGTCCTGCCGCATCATCTTGCCGACCGTGAGATCGCGGATCCAGCCGATATCGGCGGCGCTGCGGATGGTCTCGCCGCGCAGATGCAGCCGCCAGGTCGCGAACGAATAGCCGAACAACTCGCGCGTGATCGTGGTCGAGATGATGACCGCGACCAGCACCGCGGTTGCGAGCCAGAGATTGCCGGTGGATTCCAGCGCGATGAACGACATCGTCAATGGACCGCCGATCACCGAGGCCGACAGCGCGCTCATGCCGATCACGGCATAGGCGTTGGGATCGAGATTGAGCCCTGGCCACACGATGTCGACGCCGGCCGCGAACAGCCGGCCGCCGAGCGCGCCCATGAACAGTGTGGCGAAAAACAATCCGCCGCGGAAGCCCGAACCGAGCGAGACGATGGAGGCCACCGCCTTCAGCGCGAACACGCCGGCGATGAAGGTGAGCGGCATCGCCACGATGCCGGCGAAGCGCAGCGCGCCATGGCCCGACGACATCACCTGCGGCGTCAGCAGCGCCATTGCGCCGACCGCGAGCCCGCCCAGCGCCGGCCGCAGCGGCGGCCAGAGCCGGGTCTTGGCGAGCAGCGTCTCGCACAGCGCCACCCCGCGCATGATCGCAATCCCGGTCAGGGCCGCAACAACGCCGAGCAGCGCCGCGATCGCAAGATCCCGTCCGAGCATGTCGCCGACGGTTCCGACCCCGACGCCGAGCGGCAGCGGCTCGAAGGCATGGGCGACGAAATAGCCGGCCACCGCCGCCACACCGACCGGGGTCAGGCTGGCCGGCGTATAGCCGCCGATCACAAGTTCGAAAGCGTAGAACGCGCCCGCCAGCGGCGCGCTGAAGGCCCCCGCGATCGCCGCAGCCGCGCCGCAGCCGACCATGATTCGCTGGTCGTTGCGGCGCAGATGAAAGCCGCGGCCCAGCGAGGCGGCCAGGCCGCTCGAAAGCTGGGTGTAGCCGGCCTCAAGCCCGACCGAGCCGCCGACGCCGCTCGACCAGATCGTCTGCAGCGCCACGATCACGCTGCCGCGGAACGACATCCGGCCGCCATAGAGCGCGTTGGCCTCGATCGGGTCGATTTCCCGGGCCGGCCGGACCCTGAGCAGCAGCAGGAACGCGATTCCGAGCATCAGGCCGCCAACCGTGGGAACCACGAGGGCGCGCACGGGATCGATGCTGGGCTGGCTCGACAGCCGATCGCCCAGCGGCAGATTGAACAGCACCGAATGCAGCACCGTGACGAGGCCGCTCATGACCGCCACCACGAGACCGCCGATAGCGCCGATCAGCAGTGCCAGCACCACGAGGCTCGTCTCGTGCGCACGCACGAATGCGCGCAACCGGCGCGGCGCCTCGATATAGCTTGTGGTCGTGGTCATCGGCAGGGTCCGTCACTGGCCGACAGGGCCTTGCGGCTCCCTTTACGGGCCTCGCGGGCGGGAGGCAATCGGGGCAGGAACATGGCAGGGCATGGCGGATAAGCCGCTCATTGCTCTTCACAATCCCGTCACGCTGCCTGTAGTATGTGAGTGCATGCTGCTTCGCAGCTAATGGGAGATCAGGAGCGTTATTTGAACGCACATGTCTCGCAAGGCGGTTGGCCGGTGCTGGTCTTGAATGCGGACTTCCGGCCGCTGAGTTATTACCCGCTGTCGCTCTGGTCCTGGCAGGACGCGATCAAGGCGGTGTTCCTCGATCGTGTCAACATCGTCGAATATTACGACCGGGCGGTACGAAGTCCTTCCTTCGAAATCCAGTTGCCGAGCGTCGTCTCCCTCAAATCCTTCGTCAAGCCGACCACCCACCCCGCCTTCACCCGGTTCAACGTTTTCCTTCGCGACCGATTCAGCTGCCAATATTGCCTGTCGGGCGACGACCTCACCTTCGATCACATCATTCCGCGCAGCAAGGGTGGCCAGACCACCTGGGAGAACGTCGTCGCCGCCTGCTCGCCGTGCAATCTGCGCAAGGGCAATCTGACGCCGCAGCAGGCCAAGATGTTTCCGAAGCAGACGCCCTATGCACCGACCGTGCATCAGCTCCACCGCAACGGCCGGCTGTTCCCGCCGAACTATCTGCACGAGAGCTGGCTCGATTATCTCTACTGGGATACTGAGCTCGATCCGTAAGACGCGCGGCGGTGCGTGATACCGGCGGCTTCGATTGGGATCAGTACCGGCGCCGCTTTTGGCCCCGGAGTAAACCATGCGCGCACCTGCGACAGATACTTCTGAGTCAGAGGTATTACGACAATCAGGGCTGACTGACTTGGATTGAACTGCCGGCGGGCATCCGCCGGAGCGATGTTCTTGAACACGACCTTGCGGGTCAGGTCGTATTCCTTGGTCGGCACATCGACGACTTTGGAGTTGGCCTCTCCGCCGACCACGCCGACCACGCCGACCGTATGCCCTTTCAGCTTCTCCACGCTGTCGATCGAGGATCCCGGCGGCACGACGATCATGACGATGGCATGGGTAACGACGATGACGGCTTGCGCATGCGATAGGTCGCCGAAGTCGCTCCGCACCACCGCGAGATCCACCTGGCCCTTCGAAAAGGCCTCGGCGGCCCCCAGCGCGGCCCCGCTGTCGATGACCTTGAGCCGCACCGGTGCGTTTGTCATGACAAGTCGGCTTGCTAGAGCCGACATAGCCTTGTTCGCCTCACCGTCGATGGAGCCGACCGCCACGGTAAGGGTTACCGGGCGAGTATAGTACCGATACCCAAGGAGCCCGCGCCGATCGCGACCGCTGCGACGCCAAACAGCAGAAAAAAGCGAACCCAGAGCAGCTACCTCATCGATACCATGATCCCTCCTCCTTTGGTTTGCCGATCTCTTTGGCCTACCGATCAATTCGGACGACTATGAGATGTCACAGGGCTGGCGCCGTCATCATCAGTTTGGTCGCTAAAGCAGGCAAGGCGCAAGACGGTTTCACACCGGGGACATCTCCACAGTCTAAGTCGGACGCGGCCAACCAGCGGCTCCACTCCGACCAAATATCGCTCGACCATGCATGACACGCAGCGCTCTGGGGCCACACCGAAGCTCCTGGTTCGGAAATCGTTAGTCATCGGGCTTGGCCACGGTGAGCACCTGGTCTTACCCGAACACCAATTCCTCGTGCCGTTGTGGTAAGGGAGGAATTGATCGACCTCGAATCCCGCGAGATAACGCCCAATCTACGATGATCATTGTCGCTCAGGGCTATTCTTGTCTCACGCGCAAGATCGATCAGCGAAAAACAAAATGAGCCCAACGCACCCGTGAACAATAGCCCCGCTCCTTGGGGAACCCTCAAAACTGCGCTGATGAAGGCGACGATGATGATCAGCCCCGTGAGTATTGCCGAGAGGATGGAGTAGAACAGCGATCTGTTCAAAAGGGAGGCTTGTTGCTTGAGGCGGGGTATGTCGGCCTTAAGATAAGCTCTCGAGCTATCACCATCGACAATCCCGTGCAGAACTTGCGATCGGTCGATCACTCGGTTCATTCGCGTGGTCAGCACGGAAATGAACGACGCGACGGCGCCCAGCAGGAACGCCGGCGCCGCGACATTGCCGATGATGCGGGCTAGTTGGTCGATTGACGGAGCCACGGGAAGCAGATCGTTCATCCTCGACGTCTCTTAGCTCGCGCGAGTGGACGCACGCCCTCCTCACGACGAACTGTCAGCTTGCCCATCTGAAAAAATGCGGCTTCGCACCGCAGTTCGAGTTCTATTCCTTACTTGGTCACCAGATGCCTGGTTGGTGTTACGGTGCTGTCGGGTGCTGTCGGTGAAATCGAGAACGTCAGCCAGGTATTCCATCCCGACGGCCGATTGGCCGCGTCGAATTCTCCGTAACCCTTCAGGTTGAGATATCCCTGCATATTTCCAACCGGGAAGAGATATCCGATCTGGGGACCAACGCCGAGGACCCTCGACCTGAAGCCATTCTGGATCGGGTGCGGACCAGTATCGTCCGATATCTGCTGATAGGCATATCCGACTAGACCCACGAAGAGCTGCTTCGACAGAAATTGCGATGCACCCCAATCGAAATGAAAATCGACGCCGCTTTGAACCTGGGTATCGGGATTCTTGAAGTTGTAGGTGAAGCCGGCGACGCCGGAAAACTCATGTCCAGTGGCTGGGTTAAGGTAAGTGTAGCCGCCGCCGCCATCGATGGCGCCATGACCGATGCCGATGTTGGAGAGGCGATTTGGATCGTAAGCCCCGACCGGGATATCTCCCGTCGCATACGTCATCCAATTGTGGACACCATTATTCCACTTCAGAGTCACCACGGGGTAGAGGTCGCCGACCGATGTGAGCGAGTCCGAGATACTCCCCATTCGTGTTGCCGCGAACCCGCCAACTGAGGCGGTCAATGTGCCATCAATGGTGGTGCTGGTTCGGCCGAATATTCCCGTTACGCCCATTGCCAATTGCCCACCCAGAACCGGCGTAGCGAACGTATATGTCGGAGCCAGAATAATCAGATCGGCTTGGGCATTCAGATTAGCGTTCAAGCTGACATTGACCGTCGGAGGGATTCTGCCGACCTGAATCTCTCTTGCTGCTGCGACATTACCTGAGGCGCTTACGGTCGTATGGTAGTAGACCGCGCCGAGAGCCCAGCCGGGTGCTGCCTGGGGGACCGCCGCGAGACTGCCGAACTGTCCCGGAAGCCAGAACGAGATCCCGCTCTCGTCGGCGAGCGCACTTTGCGAACACAAGACAAATGAGGCGACAATTATGCCAATGCTCGGTCGCCAAGGTGCAAAACCTATTCCTGATCGTGAAATCTCATGCCCCATCTGTTGGCCCCCTTCCGTCCGTTTTGTTTCATTTGCGCAGCGTCAACTCCACCCCGTTCCGCGCCCTCAATCTCGACCACCAAAATCTGTGAAGTTGATCGCAGACGGGTTTGGGTACTTCTTGATCGAAGCCTCGCCCGCAATCATTGCGGTATCGGAATAATTAAGCAATACGAGAAAAGCGAGCCGTACGCTCATCGTTGACCCGAACTCAGCAAGACTGCATGCGCGTCACTTGCCTGGAGCACCCAAGCACGCCTCGGCAACGCAGACTCACCTCGCAAGAAGCGGCCCCCCTGCGCCACCCGGGATCAGCAGAAGAATGGTTTTGCAGGATCAGTCGGTTATCAAGAGTGCAAATGCGGCAGTGGTGGTCACCGGACGCAACTGTATCCGATATATCGGAGGCCCTCCGAAATATCGTAGATTACCGTGCCTGCACGATGCCGAGCTGCTCCATGCCGGACTCAAGGGTCGTCGGCTTGACGCCAAGCTGTCCGGCTACGCCGTTGACGCCACGGACGCGCCAACCGCTCCGCTCCAGCGCACGAACGATATGGACCCGTTCGGCCTGGTCCAGCGTGCCGTCCATCGCCTTGCCTGCGTCCAGTTGAATTGACTTGTGGCCAAGTTTGACATGCAGCACGGGCCCGCCGTGCGAGGATCATGGCACGCTCTATGACGTTGCGAAGCTCGCGGATATTGCCAGGCCAAGAATAGCCCATAAGCGTGTTCATTGAGTACGCTAGATCTTCTGGATCTGCTTGCCCATCGAGTTGCTTCGGTTGCAGTTCGAGCGGCAACTTTCCGATCTGATCTAGTCAAGGAATATGGTCGAGCCGTCGGCGATCTCGAAGCGGCCGGCCTGCCGAGCGAGCGCGCGCCGGTCAAGGCTCTCTTCTCGCGGCCGAACAGCTCCGGTTCGATCAGCGCCGACGGAAGAGCCGCGCCGTTGACCTTGACCATGGGCCGGTCCTTCCGAGCGCTCGCATCGTGAATAGCCTGCGCCAGCACTCCCTTGCCGTTACCAGTCTCGCCGGCCAAAAACACGGTCGCCAAGCAGGATCACGTGGTCCATGATCGCCGCGATGCCGGCGATTATCATCGGGGCCGGGGCGTCGGTAGGCGAGATCATTGCGCAGGCGGTCAAGCGAAAAGCTCTCGGCCGCTTTGGCCGAGCTCAAGCGCCTTGAGGACCGTATCGAGCAAGAAAATGCCTATCTTTTCGTGCAGGAAAAGCTGCCGCATGGACCGACCAGCCACTGCATATTCGCTCGTGCAACCTGTCCCACTTCCTCGATGACTGCCCGAAGATGCAACCCGGTTGACAAGTATCGGCATTGGCCATGGTGAATCCCGCATCAAGCGTAGAATTCTCCGGCGTCGGCGGGTTTCACTTACAATTTCAAGAACACGACGACCCAGTACCAAAGCTTGCCATTCCTTGATCTCCCGACGGGCCTCAAGTTCTTAAATCGAACTCCTTGAGCTTCTTCGCTGCGGTGCCGAACTGGCCTAGCTGGAAAACGGCTGCGCCCACAGGAGAGAAAGTGAACGGCTCAAACGGTTCGGCAAGCAGCTTGTCGAGGTAGCTTCGCGGTCCGACACCAATGCTGACATGCGGACTGAAGCGATCGCCTGAATTATCTGGAACAAACCTCGACACATATTCCATCAGGGCCGGGTCAATGACCCGATCATCGGGCGTGGTGACGAATGCGGCTGATGCTCCCGTCTGGACCGTGAACGGGGCCACAGCGGCGATCAGGTCCTCCTGCAGTTTGAGAAGGTCAGGTGTCGGCCTTGCAACGATGCCTGGAACACCCAAGTCGTTGCTTGGCGCATAGTAGTATTTGAAGGCGTCGAGCTTCATTTTCGTGACGTTGGCGTCGGCCAACACTTTTCCGGCCGCAACATAGACCTTGTCGAGGTCTGCCGTACGGACGAAACGCTGGATCATCGTCACGTGAGGTCGGTGCGCCGCATCCAGGGCAAAGCCTTTCGGGAAGATTCTCAGGAGGTTTGCGTTGGCAGCTTCGACATGCCGGAGCATGGTGGCGTCCGGCTCGAGCAGGATATCGATGGCGGTAACGGGCGACGGCTCGAATGGAAAGACCTGGCTCCAATCGTTCTTCATACTCACGATGGTCCAGCCGTCCTTTTTCGCCTGGTCGTAAAGAGCCTGCGGAAAGGCCCCGAGTTTGGGCTCCGGTAAGCCCAGCGCCGGACCGTAGGCATATTCACGCGCCGTATCATCGTGAAGCACCAAGAGCTCGAACCGTGCGCCGCTGCCGCCCTGGGTGTACTCCAGCATCTCCTGGTCCCCGCGTGAATTGCCGAACGCAGCGATCGGCCGGCGGCCGATGTGTTGGTTGATTCCAACGGGCTTGTCGCTCTTGTCATCGTTGAAATTCACCTCGGGCAGGCGCACGAGAACGGGCTTGCCATCCCGCATTTCAAACCTTGTCTTGATGCTGCTGCCGACAATTTGTTCGGGCGGTATGCCGTAAACCCACATCGCCCATGGACGCATGAACTCGATGCCGCCGCCAGAGACGATGAAAGTCTTGAAGCCGTTTGAGCGCAAGTAAGAGAGTACTTCGAGCATCGGCTGATAGACCATATCGGTAAAGAGCTGACCGGTCTTCGGATGCTTCGCCGTGGCGATCCAGTCTTTCACGATCTGCTCAAATTCCGCGACGGTGTTGCCAGCGTGGGTGGCCATCATGACTTCGACGAGGGCACGGTCGCCGCCAGCCATCGCAGTCCGCATATCGCCTTTGAGTAGTGATGCGAACGGCTCCATGGTGTTCCACTCTGGGTGCTGCGGCGCGAGCGACTTCACCCGATCAAGCGCGAAGTACAATTGGACGGGCACCGGCTGCTCGCACCAAAGGGTACCATCGTTGTCGAAGGTCGCGATGCGTTCGGGGATGGGCACGTAGTCCGGCGAGCCCGGCTCTGTGACCTTCTCAACGAAGGCGATGATGGATCGCTTTGCCGGCCCGTCATTCCACGATGGCAAGGGGTCGGCTGCCTGAGAAGCGCCTGCGCATAGTACCAGCGCGCCCATGAGGGCGATGGCCACCAGAATTGGCCTCGAGGTGGCTCTCCGCAGATGGGACATGTGATCAACCTCTCTTCTTCACCAAGCGGCCTTCGCCCAATCGTCCCGGTTGCTCGCTCTGGAAGCCGACAAAGCGGGGGCCGGCCGCTCGATACGCTCGGCCCCCCAGTATTGTGATGTCGACGACTGCTTAGTCCTTCGATCCCGATTCTTTCAGCTTTTGCATGACCTCGTCCATGTTGAAGCTGGCTGCCTTCTGCCGCTGCGGATAGTCCTTGAACGAGGTCAGGAACTCGCCGACATAGGCCTGCGCCGGAACCAGCGCGAAGACGTGATCGAAAATCCAGTCGTAGTAAGTATTCGAGGTGATGTCCGCGCGCTCGTACGGATCGGTCCGCAGATTGAAGATCTTTGGAACCCGTAGGTTAACGAACGGCTCCGACCAGACACGCATTGTTCCTGGCGCTCGCTGCTCCATGAACACGAACTTCCAGTTGTCGTAGCGCAGACCGGTCAGTTGCTGATCGTCATTGATGTAGAAGAAGGATTCCCGCGGGCTTTTTGGAGATTGCCCTGTCAGGTATGGCACAAGATTGTCACCGTCGAGATGAACCTTGTAGGTCATATCGCCGACCTTGTAGCCCTTGGCGAGCTTGTCCTTCACTTCCGTGTCGCCAGCGATCGCCAGCAGCGTCGGCAGCATATCGAGGTGAGCTACGATATCGTTGGACACCGTCCCCGGCTTGATCTTGCCCGGCCAGCGGAACATGGCAGGCACGCGGTAGGCGCCTTCCCAGTTCGAGTTCTTTTCATTGCGGAATGGCGTCATCGCTCCATCCGGCCACGAGTTCATGTGCGGACCGTTGTCGGTCCCGTACATGACGAATGTATTGTCCGCGATCTTGAGGTCGTCCAGCACCTTGAGCACTTCGCCGACATTCCTGTCGTGGTCGATCATGGTGTCGTGGTACGGGCTCTGCCAGCGACCAGCCTGGCCGACGCTTTCCGGCTTGGTATGGGTACGGAGATGCATATGCGTGAAATTCACCCAGACGAAGGCCGGCTTGCCCGCCGCGTTCTGCCGCTTGATGAAGTCCACGGCACGGGTTGCGGTGTCATCATCGATGGTTTCCATCCGCTTCTTGGTCAGAGGACCGGTGTCCTTGCAGACCTGTTTGCCGACCTTGCCGAAGCGCGGATCGACCGTGGGGTCATCTTTGTCGGATGCCTTGCAATCCATCACGCCGCGAGGGCCGAAATTGCTGCGGAAGTTCGGGAAGTCCTTCTCTTTCGGATAGTCGGGCAGTTCGGGCTCTTCCTCGGCGTTCAGGTGATAGAGATTGCCGTAGAACTCGTCGAAGCCATGCACGGTAGGCAAGAATTCGTTGCGGTCGCCGAGATGGTTCTTGCCGAACTGCCCGGTCGCGTAGCCGAGTGGCTTGAGCAGTTCCGCGATCGTGGGATCCTCCTTCTGCAAGCCGAGCGTCGCGCCGGGCAGACCGACCTTGGTCATGCCGGTGCGCAGGCCTGACTGGCCGGTGATGAACGAGGCCCGGCCAGCGGTGCAGCTCTGCTCCGCATAAAAATCCGTGAACATCACGCCCTCGCTGGCGATCCTGTCGATATTAGGGGTCTGATAACCCATCATCCCGCGCGAATAGGCGCTCACATTGGACTGACCAATGTCGTCACCCCAGATGATGACGATGTTGGGCTTCTTCGGCGCCTGCGCCTGAGCCGGTGCCGCTTGCAGCGAACCGGCCACAAGGCCGAGTGCCGCAAGCGATATCCATTTGAGCTTCGTCATGCTTCCTGCCTTTCGTAGGCCTGATCACCCGCGAGCGATGACACATCTAGTGTCTCGACGCTTGCCGCATCCGCCACGTCGAATTGTCTTCGACGTCAGCAACATCATCTCGCAAGAAGCGGGCCAGCAAGCGCAGCCGACATCCTCGAAAGAAAGCTATCGCGAGATCAGCGAGTTATCCGACCGACCCTGGTCTCACGGCTGTCGCCACTGTCAGAACCACGCCCGACATATCGGAGGCCCTCCGAAATATCGGAGATTACCGTGTTTGAACGATCCCAAGCTTCTTCATGCGGGACTCGAGGGTCGTCGGCTTGATGCCAAGCTGTCCGGCCGCGCCGTTGGCGCCGCGGATGCGCCAGCCGCTCCGCTCCAGCGCACGAACGATGTGGGTACGTTCGGCCTGGTTGAGCGTGCCGTCCATCGGCTTGCCGGAGTCCCGTTGAATCGGCTTGTGGCCAAGCTTGACCTGAAGCACCGGGCCCCGCGCAAGAATCATCGCGCGCTCGATGACGTTCCGAAGTTCGCGGATATTGCCGGGCCAGGAATGGACCATCAACGTGCTCATCGAGTCCGCCGAGATCTTCTCGATCTGCTTGCCCATCGAGTTGCTGAATTCCTTGACGAAGATCCACGACAACAGCGGAATGTCCTCGGGGCGTTCGCGCAGCGGCGGCAGTTCGATCGGGAATACGTCGAGCCGATAAAACAGATCCTCCCGAAACCTGCCATCGCGAGTAGCCTGCGCAAGGTCCCGGTTGGTCGCGGCGATGACGCGCACATCGACCTTGATTGTCCGCGCGCTGCCCAATCGTTCGAACTCCCCCTCCTGCAGAACGCGCAGCAGCTTCGGCTGTAGTTCGAGCGGAAGCTCACCGATCTCGTCGAGGAAGATCGTCGAGCCATCCGCGATCTCGAAGCGACCGGCCTGCCGTGCGAGCGCGCCAGTAAAGGCTCCCTTCTCTCGGCCGAACAGCTCCGATTCGATCAGCGCCGACGGAAGTGCCGCGCAGTTGACCTTGACCATCGGCCGGTCCTTCCGGCCGCTTGCTTCGTGAATGGCTTGCGCCAGGACTTCCTTGCCGCTACCCGTCTCGCCGAGCAAAAGCACGGTCGTATTCGCTCGTGCAACCTGTCCCACTTCCTCGATGACTGCCTGAAAGCGCGGCGAGTGGCTGGTCAGTCCATGCGGCAGCTTTTCCTGCACGACATGCCGGAGGTAGGCATTTTCCTGCTCGAGACGGTCCTTCAGGCGCTTGACTTCGGCCCAAGCGGCCGAGAGCTTCTCGTCTGACCGCTTGCGCGCAACCGCCTGCGCGATGATCTCGCCGACAAGCTTGGTCCGAGAGATCAGATCTAGCGGCCAACGGCGGGTTTCGCGGAATGATCCAAACCCGAGAAATCCAGAGAAGTGTCGGCCAACACTAATCGGAATGTTCACGTGTGCGCGAAAACCAGTGCTTCGGCAATATTCGGCTTCGGCTGTCGCTTCGGACGGCAAATCATTCGGCAGGGATTGAAGAACGATCATCTCGCCCGCGCGTAGCTTGCGATGGTACCAAGCAAAGTCTAGCGGGAGAGTTCCGACCTGCAAGGGATCGATACCGGCGATCGCGCTTGAAGAGAGAACCTCGATCGATCCATTCTCGCGGATTTCCCCGAAGGCGCTTCGATCGAACCCCAGAAAGTCTCGAACACGAGAGAGTGCTGTCCGAGTTGCAGTCTCGAACTGGTCACCGGCCAGGTTCGCGAATTGCGAGGAAAGGTCGACAAGCAAGCGCTCGAATGCCAGGCGCTCTTCGGTCGACGCGTCTGACCCCGTCCTCGTCCTAGAGGGCCCGATAACAGGAATCGCGTCCGCGATTGGCACCCTCTACTCTCCAGATCAGGAACGAACCGAGCATCCACAAGCTGCCATTCCAGACGAGACGACGGCGCCATGAACTCCTGCCGACATCAGCTATGTACCAAGCCCAGGCTATGTACCAAGCCCAGTTGCATTCTTGGCTTCACCCGCAGGTCAAACGCCATCAGCCACAATAGCAGTTCCCGCTAGGGTCGGTTGATTCATATCAACGAACGTACCGCGCAAGTCGGCCCTCCGGCTGAAAAGTGCGGCGATGTGACAGCGGCAGATTAGGATCGAAACACTCGGCGCAATACCGTGTTTTTACGGGCTACAGCAATGCGACCGATTGCTGAGCGTCGATATAGCTGGACATGCCTTGAGGATTGCCATCGCGTCATCGCCGCTATCGGCGTGCGCGAGCGATTGCGCCATCGTTGCCAGCCCAATTGCAATGGCAACGCCTGTCAGACAGGTTTTGGATCTGCGCCGCGCTTCTAGCCCATGGCTTTGTCCTTGCTGTTCTTCAGCGCTTTGCTGCTTTCAGTTTCACGTTTCGCGCTGCCCTCGCGGCATTTTCTCTCCGACGATGGACAGGGCCAATAGATCGACACCCTCCTCCCGCTCGATGGTGTCGATGCGGACCACTGGTGGCTCTCCCGACAGTTCGATCGCTCCGACGATCGTATTGAGCTTTGTCGCATCGAGATTTCGCTCGAACTCCACGCGCGTTTTCCATTCCTCGACGAGAACGAGCGTCCGGCGTTTATCAAGATCGGTGAAGAGACGTACAGACCGACAACCTGGCGCTACCCGCGTCGGCTCGATGACCGATCCAAGCGTGCGCAGCAATGCGGTCCGCACCCGATCCGACGCCATGATCTCCAGCGAAAACACAATCAAGGGTGCTTCTTCCTGTCCCACCAGACGTTGTGCGATCGTCTGCTTGCTGTGTCGCAAGAAATGGGCCAGCGGCGAGACGGCGTCGGCGATGTCGAAAACATTCGCAAGATCAGATCAGTATCACCTTGCAGTCCTGTCGTTGGACGACCCGCATTGGCGCGCAAGCTCCGAAATATCGGAGGTCATCCGAAATGCCGTAGTTCGGCTGCCATGGTTTGAATCGGCGGATCGAAATCCGCCCGTAGAAAACCCGACTTGACGCGGATCAATTGCGCGTAGCTGATCACGGTCGATCATCCTCGCGGTAGCGCGGGGGATCTGTAATCGCCGCCGCGTCCACAGATGTCCCGGAGGCAGTGCCATTTCCAGTACACTCACACTTCAGCAAATCACGACGTTCTCCGGGTCGATGATCAAACGGTCGATCAGGCGACGCATCGTTGCCATTGCTGTCGGACTGATTGTCCTCATGGTCACGACATCGATTCTATCGATTGTAATGGTCGGGCGCGTCGGCCATTTGCTGGACGAACTGACCGACCGGTACATCCCCGCCAACACGCACCTGACGCGGATCAATATCCTGTCGCTCGAGCGGGCCCTTGCGCTGCGCCGTATGGTAATCGCGAAGATGCAGGATCCTCCCGATGAGCTCGGATACAAGACGCGAAAACAGCTGTATGAGGCGAAGGACGCGGAGGTCGATACAGAAGCTGACGCCGCACACAAGCTCATCAGCGCCGTGATCGACGACACCAGTACGCCCTCTGACAATACCGCGCTGGCGCGCATCGATAGCCGGATCGACAGCCTCGTGGGCGAATTCCGTCATCATTTGAGGCAGGAGTCGGGAGAGCTGCTCGCTGCGCTCGATGCAAGGGACTTCGCAGCAGCTCGGCGCAGCCTTGGCCGGACCGACACATTGCGCGATGAATACACCGAAAAAGTCGAGGCCATTCGCGCCGAGATGCTGAAGGTGAGCTATGGCGCCGTTGCGACAATCCGGTCGGAGCAGACTCGGGCCGTGCAGACCTCGGCGACCGTGACCGCGCTCGCCGCAATCGTCGGATTGATTTTTGCCAACCTTGTCAGTGGTGGCATCATTCGGTCCGTCAGAAAACTGCTGGACGGTACGCGGGCGGTCGAGGCAGGTCACCTCGAACAATCCATCGATGTGCGGACGACCGACGAAATCGGGCAGCTGGCGGCGGCGTTCAACCGGATGGTCGAGCAACTGCGCACCAACCAGCGTGTCAGGGAAACCTTTGGCAAATACGTTGACCCCCGCGTCGTGGAGGGGCTGATAGAGCGGCCGAACCTGACGGCGGCAGAAGGCCAGCGCAGGGTGATGACGGTCCTGTTTTGCGATCTGAGGGGCTTTACCAGCCTAGGTGAGGGCATGACCCCGCAAGGCCTGGTCAAGGTCATGAACCGTTACCTTTCGATCATGTCCGAACCGATCCGGACCAACCGTGGGATTATCGATAAATATATCGGCGATGGCATCATGGCCTACTGGGGCCCTCCCTTTGTTGATGATGCGGACCACGCGCTCTTCGCGTGTCTTGCCGCCGTTGAAATGATCGATCGCATCGCAACACTGCGTCGGGAAATTCCTGAATTGTTGGGCGTTCTCGGCACCCCAATGGAGACGTGCGATCTAAGGATCGGTATCGCGACTGGCGAAGCGCTGGTCGGCAGCATCGGGTCCGACGTCATGATGAGCTATACGGTCATGGGAGATGTCGTAAATTTCGCATCGCGGCTCGAGGGCGCGAATAAGGTGTACGGCACCCGCAATCTGGCTTCTGAGAGAACGATTGCCGCGGCGGCCGCCGCGCTTGAGGTCCGGGAGATCGATCGTGTCGTGGTTGCGGGCCACACCCGATTCGAAGTCGTTTTTGAAATCCTTGGATCGAAGGGCAAGCTCCTCCCGCAACAACTTGCGTTGCGGGACAGCTATCTTGAGGGGCTTGCGGCCTACCGCGAGCAGCGATGGGATGACGCGCTCGCAAAATTTGGTGCAGCGCTCGAGGCTATGCCGGCGACGGACCATCGATCACTATGCTCAAACGTACCAAAGACCTGAAGGCAAGCCCGCCAGCTCCCGGCTGGGATGGCTCATGGCACATTGAGAAATAGCGCGCTTTTCAACCCATTGTCGCGGTCGGCGGATATGTCTAATGCACAAGGACGATTAGATATGAGATCGATGACAAGGTCCGGATGCATTTGGGTCCTCCTGATTCTGTTCGGCTGGCTTGTCACCGCGTTTTCGGCCGTTGCACAGCCGAGCGATCCGCAGCCCAACATCATCTACATCCTGGCTGATGACCTGGGTTGGGCCGATGTCGGCTTTCACGGGTCCGACATCAAGACGCCAAATATCGACAAGCTGGCTCAGACCGGAGCGAGGCTTGAGCAATTCTACGTACAGCCAATATGTACCCCAACGCGCGCGGCGCTGATGACGGGCCGCTATCCATTGCGCTATGGGCTGCAAACCTTGGTCATCCCCGCTTCAATGTCCTACGGTTTACCGACGAACGAGTGGCTGCTCCCTCAGGCGCTCAAGGAGGCCGGCTATGCGACCGCGATCCTCGGCAAATGGCACCTCGGGCACGCGAAACGCGAGTTCTGGCCCAAACAACGCGGATTCGACTACCAATACGGCGCGCAACTCGGTGAAATTGACTATTTCACCCACTCCGTAGGTGGGAAACTGGATTGGTATCGAGACAACAAGCCTATCAATGAAAAAGGCTACGTAACGATCTTACTGGGTGACGACGCTGTTCGTTACATCAGTGCACAGAGTTCCAAAAAGCCGTTCTTCATGTATCTGGCTTTCACCGCGCCGCACACGCCGTACCAGGTACCACAGGAATACACCGACAAGTACAAGCAGATCACCGATCCGAACCGCCGCACGTATGCCGCAATGATCACGGCGATGGACGAACAGATCGGCAGAGTCGTGCAAACACTGGAGAAACGTGGGCTGCGACAGAATACGCTGATCATCTTTCACAGTGACAATGGTGGCAATCAGTCAGCCCATTTGGCCGGTGAAACCGAGGTGAAGGGACCGCTGCCGGCCAACAACGGGCCCTATCGTGGAGGCAAGGGAGACCTGTACGAGGGAGGCACCCGTGTTGCATCTCTCATGAACTGGCCAGCTCGGATCAAACCCGGGACTGTCGTAGACCAAATGATCCACGTCGTGGATTACTATCCGACGTTGGCAAAGCTGGCGGGCGCAAGCCTCAGCAAGACAAAGCCGCTTGATGGACACGACATGTGGCCGACCATCAGCGAGGGCAAAGCGTCGCCCCGAAACGAGGTCATCTACAATATCGAGATGTACCGTGGTGCAGTTCGCAAGGGAGATTGGAAGCTTGTGTGGCGAACGACATTGCCCTCCAAGATCGAGCTGTTTAATTTGGCCCAAGACCCGTATGAGAAGGTCAATCTCGCCAGCACAAATCCGGAAAGGGTTCTCGAACTCCAGAAGCGAATTGATGGCCTGGCGGGCGAAATGTCGAAATCGCTTTTGCTTAACGAGGTATTCAAAGGCGTAACCAAGGGGCTGACCGGCAAACCTCCGGTGCTGCCCGATGAAGATGCCTATTTCGAACAGGCTGATTGATCGCTGCTGCTCTTCCCAGTCGGGTGATCATCCAGGCTCGCCAACTGGCAAATCTCGGCTCGTCGGACTACCTATTCCCAGGGAGTCCGACTTGCACTTCCCAACGCATCGGCCGATGATCGATTGCCCAATCCTGATCGTGGCATCGCGATCTCAACGCTGAGGGTGTGATTGGCACGCAAGCGGCGCAAGCCCGACACCAACAAGGGATCGCGAAACGCTCCGACCGGAGGGGGATCTCGGGCCACCGCGTCGCCGGACCCTGCTGACGCACGATCGAAAGCGGCCCGTTCCTCGAAGCGCACAATCTGGATGGCGACCGCGTTCGCGGCGACGATCCTCCTCGTTTTCGGTCTCGCGCTTCATTTCCTGAATGCCGGCGGACAAGCCTCGATCGCGCAGGACTATTCCGCCGCAACCTTCGTCGGCAGCGAAACCTGCGCGGGCTGCCATCAGACCGAAGCCAAGCTCTGGAACGTCTCGCAGCACAAGATTGCGATGCAGCATGCCACCGAGAAGACTGTGCTCGGCAACTTCAACGACGCCAGCTTCGACCACTATGACGTGCACTCCCGCTTCTTCCGCAAGGACGGAAAATTCCTGGTCGAGACCGACGGACCGGACGGTCAACTCACCCTCTATGAGGTGAAATACACCTTCGGCGTCGATCCATTGCAGCAATATCTGGTGGAATTCCCCGATGGCCGCATCCAGGCGCTTTCGATCGCCTGGGACAGCCGTCCGCAAGACCGAGGCGGCCAGCGCTGGTTTCACATCTATCCCAATGAGGAAATCAAGCATGACGATGTCCTGCACTGGACCAAGCTGAACCAGAACTGGAACTTCATGTGCGCGGAGTGCCACTCCACGGGCGTGCGCAAGAATTACGACGCCAAGGCAGATCACTTCGCCACAAGCTGGGCGGAGATCAGCGTCGGCTGCGAGGCCTGCCACGGCCAGGGATCGCGTCACGCCGCCTGGGCACGTGAACAACAAAGCTGGTGGCCGTTCGGCAAGCGCGTGGATCCGGGCAAGGGGTTACTCGCACTGCTGGACGAGCGTCGCGGCGTTACCTGGCCGATCGATCCGCAAGCCGGGATCGGCAGGCGGAGCGTCGCGCCGGCCACGCTACGCAAGGAGGTCGAGACCTGCGGACTGTGTCATGCACGGCGCGCCTCCTTTCACGAGGACTGGATGCCTGGCCAGTGGCTTTCGCAGACCCATGTGGTCGAGCCACTCGCGCGCAATACTTACCATTCGGATGGCCAGATCCGCGACGTCGAAGAACCGTATAATTATACGCCGTTCAAACAGGGCAAGATGTTTGCCGCAGGCGTCACCTGCAGCGATTGCCACGAGCCGCACAGCGCAAAGCTGCGAGCCCCGGGCGAAGGCGTCTGCCTGCAATGTCACGCCCCGGACAAGTACGCCGATGTGAAGCATCGCCATCATGGCAACTCCGGGACGGAGCCGACCTGCATCTCGTGCCATATGCAGACCCGCACCTACATGGTCGTCGATCCCCGCCATGACCACACCTTCCGCGTCCCTCGCCCCGATCTTTCCCTGACGCTTGGTACGCCCAACGCATGCAATGATTGTCATCGCGACAAGCCGGCCCAGTGGGCCGCCTCGGCGGTCGAGCAGTGGTTCGGCCCCAACCGAAGAGGATATCAGACCTTTGGAGCGGCATTCCAAGCGGCACGCACCGATCAGGCCGATGCAGCAGCCCTTCTCGGCATCATTGCCGCGGACAGAAATGCACCGGTGGTCGCGCGCGCCAGCGCGCTGAGCGAACTGGGCCCATGGGTCTCGCCTGCAAATGTCAATTTCGCCCGGAGCGGGCTCTCCGATCCCGACCCCATGGTGCGGATCGGAGCCCTCGACATGCTGACAAACGTGCCAGCGCCCCAGATCTGGCCATTGGTGTCTCCCCTTCTGGCTGATCCCGTGCGCGGCGTCCGGATCAGGGCAGTCGCGCTGCTTGCCAACGTCCCTGTCGCGAGACAGCCGCAAGGCGATCGTACGCACTTCGATCAGGCGGCAGCCGACTTCGTCGCCGCGCAACTCGCCAACGCCGAGAGGCCGGAGGCGCGGACCACGCTGGCGAACTTCCTGGCGCAGCGCGGACAGTCGGCCGAGGCTGAGGCCGAATACAAGGCAGCGTTACGGCTTAGCCCGCTGTACACGACCGCCGCTATCAACCTTGTCGACCTCTATCGGCAACTTGGCAGGGACAAGGACGGTGAAGCCGTGCTGCGCTCAGCGATCGTAGTGGCTCCGCGCGACGCCGCAGTTCACTACGCGCTTGGGTTGACCCTGACACGGCTGAAGCGCACCGACGAAGCCCTCGCCGCATTTCAGATGGCTACCGAGCTGGAGCCGGCCAGCTCGCAATATGCCTATGTCCATGCCGTCGCACTCCATTCGAGCGGTCGAGCCGGAGAAGCCGTGGCAGTTCTGACCGAGGCCTTGAAAAGCCATCCCAACGATCGCAGTATCCTTTCCGCGCTCGTTGCATTCAACCGTACGGACGGCAATGCCGCAGCCGCGCTGACCTATGCGCAGCGCCTTGCCGCCATCACACCGGGCGATCCCAATTTGACAAAGCTTATTGACGAGCTTCGGGAAGCGGCCAAGCCCCCGGCCCGATGACCATCGCGGGTTGATTGCAATCCCGGATCATCATGAGGGGCTGGGCCGGGACATCGCGGCCGGGACTGGATCTAGTTGTTGCGGTTCTTGCTGGCACCTTTGAGCTTGGGCCCGGAAGAAGGGGATTTCACCCAATCTGCCATCTGCATGCAGATCAGCAAGTCGACGTAACTGTCGTTTCCGCCCGCCGTAGCCTCGCCTTCGCATCTGTTTCTCAGCTCAGTGGAATTCGCAAGCCAGACGGTGGTGAGTTGCTGCTGCGCGGCATTCTCGTCGCGCATGCAATCGTCAAAGCTCTGGGCCAAGACAAACGATTGATATGGATCAATCGCGAGCCGCCGCGACAGGTAATCATTGCAGCTTATGGCGCGGAATGAGTTAGCGCCTCGTGTTGCCCGCCATCAAGCAGCTTCAGTTTGGGACTTTGGGACCAGGGAGTGTCGCCATGAGAGCGTACTTGTCAGCTTTGGTTGTCTCAAGCGCGACCTTGCTGGCTTCGGCTTCGGCGCCGGCTCAGCAGGTCAACGGCACCCTGGGCTCGCCCGGTGCGACGACGACCATCACGGGCCAGCAGCTCCCGCCACCCGATCCGAAATTCGGAGGCGTAATCAAGGACGGCGCGCTGCAATCCAAGCCCTGGTGGCCGCCACGCGTGGCGCCACCCCGAGGCGCGCCGAACGTGTTGCTGATCATCACCGACGATGCGGGCTTTGGCGTACCGTCCACCTTTGGCGGCGTCATTCCCACGCCAACCATGGATCGCATCGCCAACAGCGGCCTGCGCTACAACCGCGTTTTCTCCACCGCGCTATGCTCGCCGACACGCGCAGCGCTGATCACCGGGCGCAACCACCATTCGGCCGGCTTTGGCGTCATCTCGGAACAGGCGACCGGCTTTCCCGGGTACAATAGCATTATAGCCAAGGACAAGGCCACGATCGGGCGTATCCTGCTCGACAATGGCTACTCGACCTCGTGGTTCGGCAAGGACCACAACACGCCGGCCTTCGCGGCCAGCCAGGTCGGACCGTTTGATCAGTGGCCGACCGGCATGGGCTTCGAATATTTCTACGGGTTCGTCGGCGGTGACGCCAATCAGTGGGAGCCGAACCTGTTCCGCAACACAACGCAGATCTACCCGTTCCTGGGCAAGGAGCCGGGGACCTGGAATCTCGTCACGGCGATGGCCGACGACGCGATTGACTGGATGACGCGGGTGCACCAGACCGACCCGAGCAAGCCAGTCCTCATCAAATACGCGCCAGGCGCCACGCATGCACCGCATCACCCTACGAAGGAGTGGGTGGACAAGATCAGCAAGCTGCACTTGTTCGACGAAGGCTGGAACAAGGTGCGCGATCGGATCTTCGAGAACCAGAAGCGGCTCGGCGTGATCCCGATGGACACCAAGCTGTCGCCCTGGCCAAAGGATATCCTGAAGGAGTGGGATCAACTGACAGCAGACGAAAAGAAGCTCTATATCCGCCAGGCCGAGGTCTTTGCCGCCTTCGCCGCCTATAGCGACCATGAGATCGGGCGCGTAATCCAGGCCTTCGAGGACTTGGGCAAGCTTGACAACACGCTGATCATCTACATCAACGGCGACAACGGCACGAGTGCCGAAGGCGGCCCGCTTGGCACGCCGAACGAGGTGGCTTTCTTCAACGGTGTGTCGGTGCCCGTCGATGTCCAATTGGCCAAGTATTACGACGTATGGGGAACCGAGCAGACCTACAATCACATGTCGGCCGGCTGGTCGTGGGCTTTCGATGCGCCGTTCTCCTGGTTCAAGCAGAATGCGTCGCAGCTTGGCGGCACCAACCAGAACATGGTCGTGTCATGGCCGGCACGCATCAAAGACAAGGGCGGCCTGCGCGAGCAGTTCATTCACGTGATCGACGTGGTGCCCACGATCCTCGAAGCCGCAGGCATCCGCGCACCGGAGATGGTGGACGGTATCAAGCAGGCACCGATCGAGGGCACAAGTTTCGCCTACACGTTCGACAAGACAAACGGCAAAGTGTCGACGCGGCACAAGACGCAATACTTCGAGATGATGGGCCAGTGGGCGTTGTATAACGAGGGCTGGTTCCTCAGCACCAAGGTCAATCGCGCGCCTTGGGAGGCTTTCGGACCGGCCAACCCCGATCCGCTGAACAACCAAGTGCTTCAGCTCTATAACCTGACCCAGGATTTTAGCCAAACCGAGGATCTTGCGGCGAAGAATCCGCAGAAGGTTAAAGAGCTGAAGGAGATGTTCGTCGCCGAGGCCAGGAAGTACCACGTCTTCCCGATGGACGCGTCGGTTGCTGCACGGGTGATCGCGCCGCGCCCGAACATCACCGCCGGCCGCTCAGAGTTCGTCTATACGCGACCAATGACCGGCCTCCCGCAGGGCGACTCTCCCCTGCTGCTGGATACCTCGTACACAATCACCGCCGACATCGAGGTACCGGTCGACGGTGCGGAGGGCATGATCCTGACGTCGGGAGGACGCTTTGCCGGCTACGGATTCTATCTGCTGAAGAACAAGCCCGTGTTCCTGTGGAACCTGCTCGACCTCCAGCGGATCAAGTGGGAAGGGACCGAAGCGCTTTCGCCTGGCCGGCATACGATCGCGTTCGACTTCAAGTACGAAGGCACCGGAGTCGGCACGCTTGCTTACAACAGCTTCAGCGGCCTTGCCCAGCCCGGCACGGGCACATTGTTGGTCGACGGCAAGCAGGTTGATACGAAGCGGATGCCGAAGACACTGCCGATGATTCTGCAGTGGGACGAGAGCTTCGACATCGGTTCGGATACGCTGACCGGCGTCAATGACTCCGACTACAAACCGCCATTCCCGCTGACCGCCAAACTTAACAAGCTGACGGTCAAAGTTGATCGTCCGCAGTTGTCGCCCGACGATATCAAGAAACTGCAAGCAGCGATGCAGGCAGCGAGCGACGGACCGGTTGGAGAGGATCTCGATTTGGTCCAAAAAATCGAGATGCGGATCGACCAGAGAGAAGGTTGCCGGAAGCAGGCAGACGCAAAGGGGCTTGGTCCCATCGAACGCATCGGATTCGTGCACAACTGTATGAAGCAATGACCATGCGGTGAGCGGAGGGGCCCCTCTCAAGGGGTCCCTGCCAAATGGCCCACGCTACATAGTTCTGCACCGGCAAGATTTCGACAATAGCGATTGAACCGCAGGACGACGCAGAGAAGGCCGTGCAAGGATGGAAGGCGGCGCTGTGTTGAAGAAGGGACCGGGACTATCGGACTGAGCAGAGCGTCCGAACGTCGGGCCCCGGACTATGGGGCGGTTTCGCCAGCGCCGCCGGCTCCCCCGCCGGCCGCTGCGTCGCCGCGATCTCCCGGCAGATGGTGAGCCGATTTCGCGATGCACACACTCTTCTATTGGACACCGACATTGACGCATGCGAACCTCCTGTCGGACTCCGGCATTTCGGAGAAGCTACGGCATTTCGTAGTCGCTTGCTGGCGCCGGCGATCCGCATCTGTACTTAACATGATGATATTGCGAACATCTTATCGATACCGCGGAGCCGCCTCAGCATTGGCCTGCTTCTTGCGAACAATACCCAACACGACGATTGGAGCGCCCTAATGCTCAACCAGGACACAGCTTCTCTCTCGCACCGCGTGGAGCGCGATCTGCGGCTCGATCTGTTCCGCGGAATTGGGCTGTGGATGATCTTCCTCGATCACATTCCGGATGACGTCGTCGCCTGGTTGACCCTGAAGAATTATGGCTTCAGCGATGCCGCCGAATTCTTCGTGTTTATTTCCGGCTATCTGGCCGGCTTCATCTACGGCCCGATCATACGCGGCGGCCAATTTATCGCCGCCACCAAGCGGCTGCTGACGCGCGTTTGGCAAATGTACGTTGCGCACATCATGCTGTTCCTGCTCTTCACGGCGCAGATTTCCCGCACGGTCCGAAAATTCGACAACCCGATGTACACGGATGAATTCAATGTTCACACTTTTCTCGAGCATCCCGACATCCTGATCGGACAGGCACTCACGCTGCGCTACAAGCCGGTCGATCTTGACGTGCTGCCGCTCTATATATCGCTGGTCGCGATTTCTCCGCTGGTCCTGTGGTGCATGGTGCGTCGCCCAAACTGGACCCTGCTTGGCTCGATCCTCGTGTACATTGGGGCGCGGGTATTCGACTGGAATCTCTCTTCCTACCCACCCGGGACACACTGGTACTTCAATCCATTCGCCTGGCAACTGATGTTCTTTTTCGCAGCATGGTGCGGCGTAGGAGGCGTCGCCAAACTGGAGGGATTGATCTACTCCCGCGCAGCGCAGGCAGTTGCGATTGCCTGGATGGCCTTTGCGCTTCTGATCGTCATGACCTGGCACAGCCCGTTCCTGGAATCGCTGATTCCCAGATGGATGATCAAGGCGATCTATCCGATCGACAAGACCGATCTCGATATGTTGCGCTTCACGCATTTTCTCGCTTTGGCCCTGTTGGTCGTCCGATATTTTCCGCGCAAATCGGAGATACTTGCCTCCAAATGGCTGCGTCCGATAATCCTGTGCGGTCAGCATTCGCTCCCGACTTTCTGCTTCGGCGTATTCCTGTCCTTTGCCGCGCATTGGATTCTGGTTCAGCACGCCCAAGGTGGCTTGCGTGCGCTGTGGATGCAACTGCTTGTCAGCGTCGGTGGCATCCTGATCATGATCGGGCTCGCATGGCTTCTGGATCGGGCGCAGAAGGTCCCCGACCTGTTCGTCGACGTCACCGAGATCGAGGAAGGCAGACCGGCGGTCGAAGCCGGGAAAGCGTGATTTCGTGCTGATATCCAGCGACTATGCCACTGTCACAAGGCGATGGACGAGATAATCGAAACGAAAGTCACCGCTGCCCCTCTTCTCGATCGCAAGGACAAGACATTGTCCTGGAAAACGGCAACGCGGTGGATCAGCCGTTCCGACATCCACGATGTCGCGACCATTGTCCTCATTGCCGGGCTCGTCGCCCTCGCGCTTGGCACCTTCCGGGATTATGCGATCTCCAACGACGAGGCCATTCAACATCACTACGGCGAATTGATCGTTGCCTATTATGCCAGCGGCTTCAAAGACCAGGGCCTCTTCAGCTTCGACAACCTGTATCTCTACGGCGGCCTTTTCGACGTCGTCGCTGTTGTCCTGAGCCACCTGGTTCCGATCGATCCCTACGATCTGCGCCATGTTCTGTGTGTGCTGATCGGCGTCGGCGGGATCGGAGCAGCTGCGGCAACGGCGCGCCTGATCGCCGGACCGCGGGCGGCCTTGATCACCGCGATCACGCTGAGCACCTGCGGTGCGTGGTACGGCCCGATGTTCAATCACACCAAGGACATTCCCTTCGCCGCCGCAATGATGGGAGCGTCATTCTTCGTGATCCGCATCGCCCGGTCACTTCCATCGCCGCGCGCCCTCGACATAGCGGCGCTGGGCCTGCTGACGGGAGCCGCGCTCGGCATACGCGTTCTCGGCCTGCTGCTGATCATCTACGCCGGCATGGCCATTATGCTTTACCTGCCCGGCGCGCAGCCCGGCCGCAGCCGGACTGGATGGAGGTTCGTCACCTGGTCATCGTTCCGATTGCTGCCGGCGCTGCTGCTTGCCTATGTCGTGATGATCCTGGCCTGGCCCTGGGCAGGGCTGGCTCCCTTCAATCCGATACGCGGCCTCGTTGAGTTCTCCGAGTTTCAGTACCCCATCCGCACCGTTCTCGCCGGCCAAGTCTATGATATGGCGAACGTGCCGCGACTTTACGTACCGATCTACATGCTGGTCCGCACGCCCCTGCTCACGCTCTTCGGCGCCGCTTTTGCGATCCTGTTCGCCATACTGCCTGTGACTGCTCCCGGCGCGAGGCGACGGCACCGCAAGGATATCGCTTTGCTATTCCTGATGGTGACCTTTCCGCTGGCGTGTCAGGCGGCCTTGCACGGGCCGGCGTTTACCGGATTGCGTCATTTCCTGTTCGTCATTCCGCCGCTGGCAATCCTTGCGGGAATCGGACTCGATTCAGCGCTGATCGCGTTGGCGAAACGGGGTCGCCTAGTTTCCAACAGCGGGTTCGCGGTCGTGAGCGCATGTCTCATCTGGAACGCCGTGACACTGGTCCGGCTACATCCGTATGAATACCTGTTCTACAATTCCATAGTCGGAGGTCTCGAGGGCGCTTCTCGGCGCTATGATCTGGACTATTGGTTTGGCAGCATGCCCGAGGCGCTCGGCCAGCTCGAAAACTTTCTCCGTGCCACACCCGAAGGTGCGAGCCGGCCATGGCGGATCTATTCAGTTGCGGTTTGCGGCGAACGTCATTCGTTCGAAAAGACCGTGACGCTTCCACAACTCCACTGGGATTTCAGGTCCACGTGGGAGCAATCGGACTTCTTCCTCGCCCCGACCCACATGAATTGCGACGCGGATCTCGACGGCAAGGTCATCGGCACCGTCGAGCGTCTTGGCGTGACCATCGCCTATATCAAGGATCGTCGGGCGCTGATCCGACCGTCCGAAACGGCTACCCGGTGAGCGCCGTGGCGTACCAGCCTCACGAGACGGCCGTCCCTAAGCCAGCCGTTTCGCTGACCTCGAGCGGCGCGCGCGAACTGCGCCTCGATCTGTTTCGCGGCTTGGCGCTCTGGCTGATCTTCATCGATCACGTATCGCCCGATCTCCTGGCTTGGTTCACGATCCGAAGTTACGGATTCAGCGATGCTGCCGAGATTTTCATTTTTATCTCCGGCTATACGGCGGCCCTGGTTCACGGCCGAGCGATGCTGGAAGCAGGGTTTGTGATTGCGACTGCGCGCATTCTGCGAAGGGTCTGGCAGATCTATGCCGCGCACGTGCTTCTGTTCGCTTTCCTGGTGGCAGAGGTCTCCTACATTGCCATCAGCCTCAATAGGCCGTTCTACGCCGAGGAAATGACGATCACGGATTTTCTGAATCAGCCCGGTATCGCCATGGTCCAGGCGCTGCTGCTGAGATACCGGCCACTGAATATGGACGTGTTGCCACTCTATATCGTGCTCATGGCCGGACTGCCGTTGGTCCTGCCAATGATAAGGTTGGCCGCCAATGTCACGTTGGCGATATCAGTCGCTCTTTACGCCGTTACTCTGCGATACGACCTGCATCTGACGACCTATCCGAATGGCTTCTGGTCGTTTAACCCCTTTGCCTGGCAATTGTTGTTCGTCCTCGGAGCTTGGTGTGCGCTGGGCGGCGCCAGACGACTGGCACGATTTCTGTCCTCGCCAATCACGCTGTCGGTTTCGTTCCTCTACCTCCTCGCGGCATTTTTTGTCACGCTGACATGGTACTTCCCCCAGCTGAAGTACCTGATTCCGCACCAACTTGAGCTGTGGATCTATCCCATCGATAAGACTGATCTGGACGTCCTCAGGCTCGGTCACTTCCTGGCCCTGGCGATCATCGCTATCCGCTTTGTCCCGGCGGGATGGCCCGGCCTGCAATCGCGTTGGCTGTGGCCGATGATTCTGTGCGGGCAGAATTCACTGGAGATTTTCTGCCTCGGCGTGGCGCTATCGTTCACCGGCTACTTCATTCTGACGGAGATTTCCGCCGGCCTCGTTCTTCACGTCCTGGCCGGCCTGTGCGGAATCTCGATAATGTCCGCCGCAGCTTGGGTGCTGTCGTGGTACAAAGTCTTCGTCGACAAGCGAAGCACGAAAGGGAGATGTACGCGACCGTAATCGAAGCCTTGCGGGACGAACGAAAGCATTGCTGGACTGGGCTTGGCCGCTATCCAGGGGAGGGCTTGTCGACAGTCTGAGGAAGTTGCGCCGGCGGCCGCGCGATCGTACCGCCGGGCGGCCAGAGCCTTGCCCTTCGGCTGCGAGGCGCCGTCCGGAAGACGACGGATTTCGCTCAGGTGCCCCTTCGCGGGTCACTCGTCCGCGCAATATCTCGCGCAATGCGGTCCTGAATTGTTGAACAAGCGGCAGGTCGCTTATGATCTCAAAGTAGCTGCAACAACGGTCCGAACCAAAAAGAACTATTTATGCCGGTATCGAGAACCAGCAGTGCGTTTTACCAATTCAAAACGGACGTGACCGGCATCTCGTCCTTACGTCGCTCGCATTTCCATAGCCATCGCGGTGCTATCCGGCATCATCACCTTCCTCAACCCCCAATAAGCGGGAAGCCGCCTACCTCGCAGCAGCCCATGCCTTCGACCACCTCAACAACGAGACCCTTGTGTTTTGGTCTGTGGATTGTTGGCTGGAGAAGTCCGAAGTCGTCCTCACCGCAAGCCTTCGTGACCTCATCGAGCGCAAAGCGGACCTCAACACCAAGAGCCCACAGATACCATCGCGGGCTCACAAGAGAGCAAAGGTTGGCATCGCCGCCTGTGAGGCAGAGTTTAAGTTCGATAAGCTCAATCAAACATCAGCGCCGCAGGCCATTCCTTCTTCGGTGCAACCAGAGCCATTGCCTGCGCCCGCACCTACCGCTTTGCCGGCCACGGATTCCGCTTTCGCCGGTAAGGCGGCAGGTTGAAGAGCATCTTTTCCTGTTTTGAAGAACGAGCACGGCCCGTGCGATCGACTGTAGCACCCTGCGATAGCGGGAACGCAGAACGAACTCCCCGCAGAGCGGTTGCAAGGTCGTGCCGCCTCCTAGGAAGTGTCCCTTTCGACTCATCCGCTTCCCCGCCTGTTTCCGCTGACGACAGATCCGACAACTTCTCCTATGGCGATGAATCCTTTACCTTGTTTGGGCGGCTTTGCTATTTCCCGCCGCCGCTGGCGCCTCGCTCCACCATTTGAAGCGCCTTTTCGATGCTCAACGATCCGCTCACCTGGCTCGGCGGATATTCTCTGAACGTCTGGAGGAATCCTCCAACCAGAGTAACGGCGGGGACCATCGTCCAGAGCTTGTCGCCCCACCAGCGGGCATACATCATCGACTGGTCTTGATAACGTTCCCACGGATCCTGCCGCAGGTTGGTTACGAGAGGAACGTTGGTCGATTCCTCCGTGCCGGTGAAAAGATTGCCCTTGATGGTCTTGAAGCTGAGCTTCCAATCGGCATACCGCAGCGCCGTGAGGTCGCCATTATCCGTGAAGTAGAAGAATTCCTTGCGCGGCCCCTCGGCGACGTCGCCTTTCAAGAACGGCAGGAAATTGTAACCGTCGAGATGGGTCTTGAAGGTCTTGTCGCCCACCTTCATGCCCGTCAAAAGCTTTTCTTTCATGTCGGGTTCACCGACCGCGGCCAGGAAGGTCGGCAGGAGGTCCTCGCCCGCAATGATGTCGTTGACGATACGACCCGCCTTGATCGTGCCGGGCCACTTTGCGAGCATTGGGACGCGAAAGCCGCCTTCAAAGGTCGTTCCCTTCTCGCCCCGGAACGGAGAGTTGCCGCCGTCCGGCCAGGAGAAGGTCTCGGCGCCATTGTCGCTGGTAAAGACGACGATGGTGTTATCCGCGATACCGAGATCGTCCAGCTTCTTGAGGATGGAACCTACTTCCGCATCCAACTCCATCATGGCGTCAGCATACATGCCGTAGCCGCTCTTGTTCTGCCATTTCGGTGCGAGATGGGTCCATACGTGGGTGCGCGTAGAGTTGTGCCAGAGGAAGAACGGTTTGTTCGCCTTCGCCGAACGGTCGATGAAATCGACCGACCGGCGAACCAGTTCGTCATCGACGTCCTCCATGTTGAACTTGGCCTTGGGGTCCATGTTCGGGTGCGGCGGAAGCGGGCCGGCGTCCACAATCACCTGCTTGCCGACTCTCCCCCAGCGTGGATCGACGGTCGGATCATCCACCGTGGTCGCCTTGGCGTCTATGATGTTGCGGGGGCCAAAACTAGCGTGGAATTTTGCAGTCTTCGGATAATCGGGGTCGTACGGTTCTTCCATCGCGTTGAGGTGGTAGAGGATGCCATAGAATTCATCGAAGCCATGGACCGTGGGCAAGTATTCGTTACGGTCACCAAGATGGTTCTTGCCGATCTGCGCCGTTGCATATCCGTACGGCTTGAGCAGCTCGGCGATTGTTGGGTCCTTGTCCTGCAGACCCTGCTTGGCAGCCGGCATCCCCACTTTCAGCAAACCGGTGCGGAACGGCGTCTGTCCGAGGATGAACGCGGCCCGTCCAGCTGTGCAGGACTGCTGAGCGTAGTAGTCGGTGAAAAGCGCGCCCTCCCTGGCGATGCGATCGATGTTGGGCGTGCTTCCGCCCATCATCCCGCGATGATAGGCGCTGACGTTCCAGATACCGACGTCGTCGCCCATGATGACGACGATGTTCGGCCGCTGTTGCGGGGGCTGTGCTTGCGCGGTTGCCGGCCCGCACAAAGCGAGCGACATCAGCGCCGTCGCCGCCATAAGCGCAGCGCGCGAACTCGCGTGCCAGCTGGCGCACGTTTGTCGCAGACCGTTTCGGTTCGTATACGGCATTTCGCTGGGTATGCTACAGGCCATGGACTTACTCTCCCTTGATCGAACTCTTCACGCTTCCCGCTTGACGCACCGAAACAACACGAGACAGTCGTTCGCAGTTCGGCGGTGTCGATAGACCCATTGCTCGTTGTTCCTTTCCCTACTGCGAGACAACAGGACTAACGCTCGCTATAGGCGCGAGGGCGTTTCGTAGCGGTGCACTTGAGATCTGCATTATTCCGGCAAACGGCTGGCCTAACTCAAGGATCAGGTAGATTGCTCCTGCGGCCGAAACCCCAAATATGAATAAGGACCCGACCACGATGGCGTTGGGTCGCGCGAACAGGCTGAAGCTCGCAAAGATGATGGTGAGCCAGAAAATCAACACCACCAGGAATGGCATCGGAATCGAATTGTCCGTCTGCGTGAACAGCAGCAAGCGCGTTTGCGCGATATCTGTGCTGGTCTGTATTGCCCGTGCTTGCAGGGAGCGCTGTGATTCGTTCTGCGGCGAAAGCTCCTGAAGCTTCGTGTAGACTGCGTCATTTGCAGCGCTCGCTTCGAACGGGGCTGTCTTGGCGACTTCAGAACCGTTCTCACGCCACATTCGGTCGGCCAGGACCACGACGCCCCGCCGCATCAGATTGCGCACCACACCTGTTTCCGGCCCATACTGCGCCAGAAAATGGTCGAGCAGAACGATATTGGCTGTCATCTGTTTGATTTCAGTGCTCTGCAGATCGTAAGAACTCTTCGCCGAGCCGATCAGCAGGCCGAGGACAAGTGCGGCTATCGTTCCGATGAGACCGGTGCCCAGTCTCACCACATCCTTGGCATCCGAGCTCAGATGACGCTCGGGCAAGATGTTGCGGAGGATTATGCCAAGAAGGACACCGCCTGCGATGCATACAAGCGCGATGCAGGACAGCGCGATTGCACTCATGATTTCACCACGGTCGGATTACAAGAAGCCTTCAGGCTGTCAGGCATCGGTTGACTCCGCGGATTGCCCAGACGACCACGGATCGTCCGTCGCGTCGCATGGGCCCAGGATGCTGCGCTTATCGGGTGGCATCCTTTTGCGCTGGATTGTCAATACGCGCTGCGGCGGACGGCGGCTCCGCGCGGGGCCACAACAACAGCGCGAGCAGGCCGAACTGCGGGTGCTGCGACGACGGCTGCCCCACCGGCGGCGACGCAGCCGGCGCGAACAACGCCGCGAGCACATACCGCGGCGCTCGCGTCCATGGTGCTCAAGACGACAAAGCTTCCCGCCAGCAGCGTAGGAATAATCAGGCGTTTCATGACTGCTCTCCTTCGGTTGTGAGTGGACGGTTGGTCGAACGCTTCCGCATATTCAGCGGCTTCACGTGGGTCGCTTAGGCCACCGAAGCAATTATCGGTCTCTTCGCCAGCACAGTCCGTCGATCGTGGATCAGGCCCTCCAGCCGATGGGCCACCACATTCAACGTAGCGGCATCGACCGCGTTCTCGTCCCCTGCAGCGGATCTGGCGCGTTCCTTCCCGAGAATGTCGTCGATTTCTTCCTCGATTCCCGATAGTTCCGCTTCTGTAAGAACCTTCCTGATCCTGCGCCCCAGCGCGTAGAGAGAATCCAGTGGGCCTTCGCTCTTCTGGCTGCCGAGCCCAAGAAATTTCCAGGCCGCTGCAAGCAACGTGGCCGCACCGCCCAGCACCATCGGCGTCAGGTAGATCCAGTTGCCGTACTCATCCATGAAGCTTTGCTGGGTGCTGTTGTAGACGGCCGCAGCCCCGCGGTGCAGCGGAAGGTAGGCGTCCTGATCGGTGCTGGGCGCGGTGATCTGCGCGAAAATGGGTTCTTCGTGCATGAGGTCCCTGCGGACGCTCATGATCGTCTGCGTCAGCGTTGCGATCAGATCCGAACCAAGCGCCTTGCCGGCGACCAGGTACAGATTGGTCCTCAACGTGGTCACGTCGTCGTCGGGGACCGGCGGAGCTCCACGCAGCGTGCCCTTTGGAATGTCGAAGCTTTCATACGCGCGGTCGGACTCGGCGATGGCGCCCGCGGACTCGATCGGGATCAGTGTCGGCAATGCCTTGGGACCCTGCTGAAAGATGTCCCGCACTAGCGACAGATATTTTCCGGCCAGAGGGATCACGATCAGCAGCGCGCTTACCTCCTTGGATTGAATGGCACGGCGGGCATCAGGTAGCGCGATGTCCTTGAACACCTTCGCCCGTTCGAGCCCGTATTCCTTGCTCAGCACGTCCACGATCTTGGCGTTCGCTTCCCCTCCGAGCACGCCAACGCGGTGGCCTTTCAGTTTTTCCATGCTGTCGATGGCCGAACCCGGCGGGGCGACGACGAGTGCGGCCACGTGGCTCATGACGACCACGGCCTGCGCCTTTGACAGGTCGCCGACGTCGCCGCGTACCACCGCCAGATCCACCTTGCTCTCCGAAAAGGCCTTGGCGGCTCCGACAGCCGTGCCACTGTCCACGACGTTCAGCCGCACCGGCGCGCTGGTCGAAGCGAGGCGGCTGGCGATGGCCGACATCGCCTTCGCGGCCTCGCCGTCGATCGAGCCCACCGCCACGCTCAGCGTCACCGGACGGGTATAGTAGCGGTAAGCTTCGAGGCTCGCGCCGGCCGCAAGACCGACAACGCCAACGAGCAGGACAAAACGGATCCAGATTGGCAGTTTTGCCGATTTCATCGTCTTGCTCCAATTGGACGGCCCGTGACCAGACGATCTAGGCCCGATAAGAGGTGGTCGCCGATCAGTTCTTGGGAAGCTTTCGCTGCAACTGCTGGTCCTCAATGCATGTCAGCAAATCAACGTAGCTTGGCGGGGTCACGTCAGCGTCAGCCTTATTGCCAATTGCTTCGCTAGTGCACGTGACGCGGTCAGCGTTCGCAAATCCCAACCATTGGGTCTCCAGCTTGTCCTTTGCATGTTGTTCGTCGTCCATGCATCGCTTCATCGTTGCGTCCATGCCGGCCTTGGGATCGAACGCCGAAGCGCTGTCGACCTTGCAGCCTCGAGCAATATCGAATTTGGGAGGCTGGTCAGCCACGGCGATGCCCAGTTGCGACGTAAGAGCGATCATCGAAAACTGCACAAGCACTAGGTTTCTCCTCGCTAAACTCTCAGCACGGTGCGCGGCGGCTTACCTAAGGCAAAGACTCGCAATACCGCCGACGACGGCCAAAGCGGCACCCAACCGTTGTTTTCGTACCGGTCATTCGCTGGTCCTTTCAATCACTGCGTGCCTGAGGTGAAGCCGCGGCACAGCGCCAAAACGTCTATACCCTCCGTCCGCTCGACCGTGTCGAGGCGCACAACGGGTGCCTCGTGGCAGAGTTCGATTGCCGAAACGATCGCATTCAGCTTGGCGTCGTCGAGATTGTGCTCGAACTGCGCGCGCGACTCCCATTCTTCGATCAACAACAAGATCCCGCCTCTAGCGAGATCCGAATAAAGGCGGGCATCCAGACAGCCAGGCGCGACCCTCGTCGGTCCAAGCATGGCGCCGAGCGCCCGCAGCAGATCCGTTCGCCTTTCGTCCGGAGCCACGATTTGCAGCGAGAACACGATCACGCTCATGTCTTTCTGGGCCGGTCTGCAAGAACGGTTCTCTTCCCACACCGCAAGAAGCGGGCCAACGCGTGGTATGCTGCGCGTCAAATGGAAAGATGAGTAGGTGCAGTGGGGTACCTAAGCTGCGCTGCGGATCCGACGCAACCGACGTGCTCCAGCTCTCCGAGATTTCGGAGAATCTCCGAAACTTCGGAGGTCAACGCCTCGGTGCGAGCCCGAGTCTTTTGATGCGGGATTCGAGCGTCGTTGGCTTCATCTTGAGAAGCGCGGCGGCGCCATTTGCGCCGCGAATCCGCCAGTTGCACTGCTCGACCGCCTGCCGGATGATCGTAAGCTCGGCCTCGTCGAGCGAGCCGGCCGTTATCTTTACGGCAACCGGTCTCAGCGTCGCGTTGCTGAGCTTGATGTACAGCTTGGGACCGTGAGAAAGAATCATCGCACGCTCGATGACGTTTCGCAGTTCGCGGATATTGCCCGGCCAGTGATAGTCCCGGAGCGCGCTCATCGACTCTTCCGCGATTTCCTCGATCGGTTTGCCCATCGAGTTGCCGAACTCCTTCACGAACGTCCACGTTAGAAACGGGATGTCATCCCGCCGCTCGCGCAACGGAGGCACCTCGATGGGAAATACGTTGAGCCGGTAGAACAGATCCTCCCGGAATTTTCCTTCCTTCACGGCCTGTTCGAGAGACCGGTTGGTCGCTGCGATTACACGCGCGTCGACCTTAATGGTTTTGCTGCCACCGAGTCGTTCGAACTCGCCCTCCTGCAGCACGCGGAGCAGTTTTGGCTGCAGCTCCAGCGGTAGCTCGCCGACTTCATCCAGAAAAATCGTCGACCCGTCGGCAATTTCGAAACGACCTGCCTGCCGTGCCAAAGCGCCGGTGAATGCGCCCTTTTCCCGGCCGAACAGTTCCGATTCGATCAGGCTCGCCGGCAGCGCCGCGCAATTGACCTTGACCATCGTGCGCCCCCTTTGGGCGCTTGCATCGTGGATCGCCTGCGCCAGGACTTCCTTTCCGCTTCCGGTCTCGCCGAGAAGCAGTACCGTCGAACTGGTTTGCGCAACCTGTTTGATTTCCTCGACCACCGACAGAAAGCGCGGCGAGCGGCTCGTCAGGCCTTGCGGGAGCATGACCTGCACGGCTTGCTTGAGATAGGAATTCTCCCGCTCAAGGCGGTCTTTCAGGAGCCCGATCTCCACCATAGCGGCCAACAGCTTTTCGTGCTCCCGCTTCCGCGCGATGGCATGCGCGAATACCTCACCGACGAGCTTGACCCGCGCAATCAAATCGTCCGGCCAGTTGCGCGTTTCTCTGAAGGCCGAGAACGCAATGGCTCCGACAACTCGGCCGCCAACACGCAGCGGGATGCTTAGATGTGAGCGGAGACCCGTGCGCTGGACATATTCGGCCTCGCCCACCGCTTCCGGTGGAAGATCTTCGGCCGGATCCTGAATGATAAGTGTCTCTCCGGCGCGAAGCTTGGCGATAAACCACCCAAGCTTGGCGGGAAGCGGACCCGGCGGCGTAGCATCGATCCCCTCTAGGGCGGTCGAAGAGAGGACCGCGAGCGAGCCGTCGTCCTTAAATTCGGCAAAGGTGCTGCGGTCGAATCCGAGAAATTGTTGGAGGGCGCCCTGCGCTATCTGGACTTCCGCTTCGACCCGATCGACGGGCACGTTGGCCATTCGCGCCGAAAGGTCGACGAGCATTCGCTCGAATGCCAACAGCTCTTCGACCGATGGATTGCCGGACGCGGCACTCGGCATTGTCGCCGATCCAGACCGGCCTGTGTCCGTGTTACTCTGCACTGTAGCCATAGGCACTCCCTGCACTTGGCAAGGCTGCAATACGAACTTGAACTTATCGGTGCTGAAGGCGAATAACGGTTATGCGCAATACTGGTAGCGTCAATTAATTTCGCAGAGCCTACTCCAACGCAGTTGCGAAACAATCGAAATCGGCGCGATTGGGTCGGGGATGTCGAACGTGACCCTGCCCGCGAAGCAACTCCCTGTTCGCACCCAAGGCTCCAGAACTGTCATCCCAGATCCCGAGAGTTGAAATCGCAGCCAAAATCGCTCCCGCCCGCGGCCGTGCGCAACCCGCCCTGATGGCGGGGCTGGGGCTGCAGCGCTGGCTCGTATTCCGGCACCGCGCCTTGCGATGGCGTTGACACGCGTTCCTGAAGTGAACGACGCCGTTGTGCGCGGTGATATCTATGTCGGCGGCCTCGCCGGCGAGGAGTGGAGCCGGTTGATGCACGACTTCGGTTGAGAGCGGGCAGCGCGCTGCGTCAGTGCGGCACAACCGCGGTTGGGCTATGTCGGCCGCTTGGTAAGGGCCGCCTCCTCCTCACGCCCAGGAACGCTGACGTGAACTTCATGCCCCAGCCTGATCGCCAGCGACGCGGCGGCCGCCGCCGACTCGAAGGCAGCTTCCTTGGTCGCGTATCCGGCATTGAGATTGCCGTCATGCAGGACGCCCCATTCCTCGCCAGTTGCGATCACCGCGTATTGAGCCAGTCCCATCGTCTCCTCCTTGCGCAAGCAGTACTGTGCGTCGACGCGCCTTCGAGAGAAGCCTCAACATTGGCTTCGGAGCGAGGTTCCTAACTTTCCGCGTTCCCGCGCGATCGGGGCTGGCTCAGTCGCATCCGGATCGCCTTCCGGTCAACCGTACGGAGATAATGACGCCCCATGCGCGATCGCATTTGCGTGATCATCAGCAATGTTCGAAGGTATATTATTGCAGCCTAATAGTTTGTATCCTATCTAATTTGCATGCCTCCTTCGCAATCCCATATCCACGCCGAGATCGGCCGCCTGATCGCCAGGCTTGGGCGGATCTGGCGGCGCGAGTCGGATCAGGCACTGTCCGATCACGGCCTGTCCTACGCGACGGCGATTCCGCTGCTGGTGCTGTCGCGGCAGGGCGAGAACGTCCGCCAGGGCGTGCTGGCCGACGAACTTGGGATCGAGGGGCCTTCACTGGTGCGGCTGATCGATCTGCTGCAGTCCGAAGGCCTGGTCGAGCGTCGCGAGGATCCGACCGATCGGCGCGCCAAGACGCTGCATCTCACCGCCGCCGGCGAAGCCAAGGTCGAGGAGACCAACCGGGTGCTGCGCCGCGTGCGGGCCAGCCTGCTGAAGGATATCGGCAGCGAGGACCTTACGGTAACCTTCGAGACGCTGCAGCGCATCGAGGCGCGGGCGAGCCGCCTGCAAGACGCCAAGAGCGCCGCAGCCAAGACTGCTCTAGCCAAGACCGCTGCAGAGGCGAATTAGTCATGCGCGCGGAAGAGCCGTTCCTGGTCCGCCACGCGGACCTCATCTTCGCGTTGAAGACATTCGCCGCGTCGATGCTGGCGCTTGTCATCGCATTGGCGATCGATCTGCCGCGGCCCTATTGGGCGATGGCGACGGTCTATATCACGTCACAGCCGCTGGCCGGCGCGACCAGCTCGAAGGCGTTCTTCCGCGTGATCGGCACCCTGGCCGGTGCGAGCATGACGGTCGCCCTGGTGCCGAACCTGATCAATGCGCCGGAGCTGCTGTGCCTCGCAATCGCGCTCTGGGTCGGACTGTGTCTTTATCTGTCGCTGCTCGACGGCACGCCGCGAAGCTATGTCTTCATGCTGGGCGGATATACCGTCGCGCTGATCGGCTTTCCGTCGGTCGCCGACCCGGGCAGCATCTTCGATGTCGCGCTGGCGCGGGTCGAGGAGATCTCGCTCGGCATCATCTGTGCCAGTCTAGTGTCGACCGTAGTGTTTCCGCGCAGCGTCGCGCCGGCGGTCGGCGGCCGTGTCAGGAGCTGGCTGTCGGATGCCCGCCGTCTGTCGCGCGACGTGCTGCTTGATCACGGGACCAGCGAGACCCGCAGGGCCCAACGCCTCCGCCTTGCGACCGACATCGTCGAGATCGATACGCTGGCGACCCATGTCGCCTATGACCGGCTGGCCGATGCCGGTACCGCGAGTGGCCTCGGCGAGGTCCGGCTGCGCATGCTGATGCTGTTGCCGATCATCGCGTCGATCGAAGACCGGCTCGCCGCACTCGGCGAAGCGGCGCTGCAAAGGCAGCCGGAGCTGCGGCGCCTGATCGGCGATCTCGCCGCATGGATCGTGGACGAGGATCGCCAGCGGCAATCCGGCAACGAGATCCGCGCTGCGATCGCCGAGCGGCAATGTGCCCTCGACGGCCTCGCGCCGCGCGAGCGCATCATCACGATCAGCCTGCTGCTCCGGCTCCGCGAGCTTGTCGACATCTCGGCCGACTGCCGCGCAATCGGCGATGCGATTGCCGCGAACCAGGATATCTCTACCGTCCCGCTGGCGTTCCACCCGGAGTCGGGGGCCGCGCCGGTTCGTCATCGCGACCACGGCATGGCGCTGTGGTCGGCCGCGGGGGCGGCAGTGGCCATCCTGATCTGCTGCGGACTGTGGATTGCGACCGGTTGGGCCGACGGCGCATCGGCGCCCATGATGGCGGCAGTCGCCTGCTCCTTCTTCGCCGCGCAAGACGAGCCGGCGCGCAGCATCCGGGCCTTCGGCCTGTTTTCGCTGGTCGCGATCGTCGTCGTCGCGATCTATCAGTTCGCGCTGGTGCCGGGCATCTCCCATGTCGAGGTTCTGATCGCCGCGCTGGCGCCGACCTTCCTGCTGTACGGCTTCCTGATCGCACGGCCCAAAACCGCGCCGATCGGCATGGCGCTCGCCGCCAACACCGCGACGCTGCTGGCGCTGCAATCGACCTACAGCGCGGATTTTGCCAGTTTTGCCAACACGTCGGTCGCCTTCTTCCTCGGCGTCGTCATCGCCGAGATCGTGACGCGAGTCGCGCGCGGCGTCGGCGCCGAATGGATCGCCAAACGGCTGATGACGTCGGGCTGGCAGACGCTCGCGGTCGCGGCGGAGCGGCGCGGCCACGGCGATCGCGCGCAATTTTCCGGCCTGATGCTGCATCGGCTCGGCCTGTTGGTGCAGCGCATCGCCTTCATCTCCGAGAGCGACCGCCGCGATGCCGACAGCCTGGTCCAGCTGCGCATCGGGCTCAACATCATCGACCTCAGGCGGGCCCGTTACGGCCTCGCCGCATCGACCGTGCGTGCCATCGACGACATGCTGGACGACCTCGCGGCGGTGTTTCGCGCCCATGCGGACGAGGCAATGCCGGCCGAATTGCTGTCATGCATCGATGCGGCGCTGACCGCGGTCGTCAAGGATCCCAATGAGCGCGCGCGTGACGATGCATTGCTCGGCCTCGTCGGCATCCGCCGCGGCCTGTTTCCCGATGCACCTGCGTATCGATCGCAGCCCGAGGAGAGTTTTGCTGCATGAGATATGAGCTCGACATCTACGGTGTCCTGGTTCCGGCGCTGCTGCTGTGGCTGATCGTTGCCTATGCGCTGAGCGCCGGGATCAGCCGGATCATGCAGCGCTTCGGGCTCTACCGGCTGGCCTGGCATCGCGCGCTGTTCAATTTCGCCCTGTACGTATGCCTGCTGGGCATCGTCGTCTATCTTTCGGAGTTTCTGCCATGAAAGGGAATTTCGCGTGGCTCGGCCGGGTTGCACTGACCGCGATCGCGCTTGTCGCCGCGCTCGCCGTCGGCCGCGCGCTCTGGGTCTACTACATGGAGTCGCCATGGACTCGCGACGGCAGGGTCCGCGCCGATGTGGTTCAGGTTGCTCCCGACGTATCCGGCTTCGTCACCGACGTGCTGGTCAAGGACAATCAGCAAGTGCATCGCGGCGATATCCTGTTCCGGATCGATCGCGCACGCTTTGCCCTGGCATTGCAGCAGGCCGACGCTGCGGTCGCCGGCCATCGCGCGACGCTGGATCAGGCCGACGCCGACCTCAAGCGCTACAGCGCGCTGACCACCGATGCGGTGTCGCAGCAGAAGCAGGAGCAGGTCCTGGCCACCCAGCTTCAGGCCAAGGCCGCCTATGACCAGTCGGTCGCCGATCGCGCTGTGGCGCAGCTCAATCTCGATCGCAGCGAGGTCCACGCGTCGGTGAACGGCACCATTACCAATATGGACCTGCGGCCCGGAGCCTACGTCACCGCGGGCAAGGGCGTGATGGCGCTGGTCGACATCGATACGCTGCATGTCGAGGGCTATTTCGAGGAGACCAAGCTCGCTCGCATACGCGTCGGCGACAAGGCAGAGGTCCGGCTGATGGGCGAGCCGGTTCGGCTCACCGGACATGTCGAGAGTATCGCGGCCGGCATCGCGGACCGCGATCGCACGGACGGCGCGAACCTGCTCGCAAACGTCAATCCGACCTTCAGCTGGGTCCGGCTCGCCCAACGCGTCCCGGTACGCATCGCACTGGATCATCTGCCGGATCGCATCGCACTGGTCGCCGGCCGTTCGGCGACGGTCGAGATCATCGACTAGAGCAGATTCTGATCAGACACGGTCATAACCGGCTGCGGCGAAGAAGTTCAGGCACTTTTGGGCGGTGAAGGCGGTCAGGGCGGTGGCAATAGCGTTGTCCAAAGCCTCGATTGATCTGGCGGCGGCCTTTCGAAGTGCGGCTTTGAGCTTGGCGAAGGCCATTTCGATCGGATTGAGGTCGGGCGAATAAGGCGGCAAATAGAGGAGCTGGGCGCCCACGGCATCGATTGCGATGCCGACCTCGGCGCGCTTGTGTGCTGCGAGATTGTCCATCACCACGATGTCGCCGGGCCTGAGTGTCGGCACGAGGACTTGCGTCACGTAAGCCTCGAACGCCAGACCATCCATGGGACCGTCAAGGACCATCGGCGCAGTCATGCCGGTCGCTCTGAGCGCGCCGACGAAGGTCGTCGTCTTCCAATGACCATGCGGGAGCGCTGCGACACAGCGCTGGCCGTACGGCGAGCGGCCATAGCGCCGCGCCATCTTGGTCGAGGCTCCCGTCTCGTCGATAAACACCAACCGATGGATGCCGATCTCAGGCTGAGATGCCTTCCACGCCGCGCGTTCAGCGGCCACGTCCGGCCGATCCTGCTCGCTGGCGTGCGATGTTTTTTTTGAACGTGATGTTGCGGCGATCGAAGAATCGCCAGACCACGCTCGGCACGAAACGCTCGCCGTGGACTTTGAGGAGATGGTCAGCGATCTCGGCCAGCGTCATGTCAGGCGTAGCCTTGACCAGGGAGAGGATCTCCGCAGCATGACCCTCGATCCGAGCTGAACGTCTGTCTCCGCCCTGCGCTCCCGCCTCACAAGCGCCGGTGCTGCGCCATTCGTTGACCAGTTCGATCGCTGTCGATGGCGCTACGCCGAACCGGCCGGCGGCGCCCCGACAGCTCATGCCTTCCTCTTCCACAGCCCGAATAATGCGAAGGCGAAGGTCCGGCGAGAGCGGCTTAGCCATGGGGGCTGGCCTCCATCACCAGCCCTCAGGGTGAATCACGATTTGCCTCACAAGGGAATCTGGAGGGTTCTGTGAGGTCGCGCTCACGCGAGGGCGCGGCAGGCGCTTATGACGCGACCTCATTGAAGCCGGATTGAACGAAGGCGCGGGAGGCTATTCGCGGTTTTGCAGCTATGGGGATTGTTCGAGATCGCCATGCCCGATCTGCTGGCTCGGCGCGTGAGGCAGAGACACAGGAGTGCGCATCCTGGAAGAGTTGAGATCAGACGCGCTTCGCCTGAGATCGCGATAGGCCTTTTGCTGCATCGGACGGTTGTTGTCGCGCAGTGTGACAGCACGGATTCGACATCGTCCGCGATGATCGAGACGCTGGGAGCGAAATGACGAATGATGATCGTCGTGCACGACATGACTTGGCTCACGATGTGTCGCATCGGAACGGTGATGTTCGAGGGCTGGGGCGTCTGAAGCTATGTCGAAAGCGCTCAATGATGCGCATGACGCCACCACAATCGGGACAGGCAGGAACCTCGGCCCGGGTTTGAGCCTCCGAATCCACAGGCGACGGCTGGCCATCGTTTGGGGCTGTTCGCTCATGATCGAGAAGTTCGCGGCAAAGGGCGAGCTTGGCAGCGCGATGGCGGTTGGCCATGAAGCCGAAGTGGCGGATGCGGTGGAAGCCGTCAGGCAGCGTATGAAGCAGGAAACGGCGAATGAACTCATCGGGCTTGAGATTCATGATCTTTGTCGCGCTGTTTTGGCGATAGTCCTTCCATGAGAAGGCGACATGATCGTCGTCGAGTGCGACGAGCCGGCTGTTGGCGATCGCGACGCGATGGGTGTAGCGGCCGAGATAGGCCAGGACCTGTGCGGGTCCGCCGAAGGGCCGCTTGGCGTAAACAACCCAGTTGATGCGTCGCATGGCGTCGAGGTGGGCCGCAAAGGCAGCCGGCTCGGCCAGAGCTCCGAGATCGCCGAAGAAACGCAAGGCACCGGAGTTGAAGGCTGCCGACAGACGTTTGAGAAAAAGTGTGCGAAATAGTCTGGACAACGGTTTGACGGCCAGGAAGAAGTTCGGTCGGCAAGCGGTCCAGCGCGCGCCATCGGGCGAGAGGCCGCCACCCGGAACGACGCAATGGACGTGGGGATGATGCATCAGCGTCTGTCCCCAGGTGTGGAGGACGGCGACGCCGCCGATCGCACCGCCGAGCCGGCGTGGATTGGCGGCGAGCGTCGTCATCGCCTCGGCGGCAGCCTTGAACAGGATGGCATAGACGACGGCCTTGTTCTGGAAAGCGATCGCGGCGATCGGTGCGGGAAGTGTAAAGACGACGTGGAAATAGGGAACCGGAAGCAGGTCGGCTTGACGCGCGGCGAGCCACGCGGCTCGGGCTCTCCCCTGACACTTCGGACAGTGCCGATTGCGGCAGGAATTATAGGCAACGCGTGTCGTGCCGCAGTCGTCGCAAGCCTGCATGTGGCCGCCGAGCGCCTCGGTCCGGCACGCAACGATCGCGCTCATCACGCGCCGCTCGACCCGCCCCAGATGACCGGCATGTACACGGCGATAGGCGTCGCCATGCCGGCACAGAATATCGGCAATCTCGATGGCGGGCCTGTTGGAGCGGATGTCGGAGCGGGTCATGACCCGCATCCCGCTGCGGGTCATCCAGGTGGCGTCACCTCCAGCGACAGGCGATCGAGCGGGCTCTGCGTCGCTCGGATCGTATCGGTGGCGACCTGCGTGTAGCGCGCTGTCGACGACAAATTATTGTGCCCGAGCAAGACCTGGATGATCCGGATATCGGTTCCGTTCTCGAGAAGATGTGTCGCGAAGCTGTGGCGCAGCGTGTGCAGCGTGACGCTGCTTGGTCAGGCCCGCAGCCTTCACCGCCGACCGGCAGGCGGCATGCAGCACGGTCTGATCGATCGGATGATCTTCGTCACGACCAGGGAACAGATAAAGCCGCGGCCGGGCGAGCCGCCAGTAGGTGCGCAGGATGCCCAGCAGCTGGGGCGACAGCATCACGTTGCGATCCTTCGCGCCCTTGCCGTGGCGCACCTGGATGACGCCGCGGGCGCTGTCGATGTCTTCGATCCGCAGTCCCGCAACCTCCGAGGCCCTGAGCCCGGCCGCATAGGCGGTGGTGAGCGCGGCGCGGCTCTTCAGGCTCGATACCGCTTCAAGAAACTGAACCACTTCGTCGGCGCTGAGAACGACCGGCAGCTTGCGCGGTTCTCGCGCATAGGGAATGCGCTCTGGGATGAGCGCCTCGCCGAGCGTGACGCCGTAGAAAAACCGTAGCGCACAGACGATCTGGTTCAGCGCCGGCCATGAGATGCCGGTCGAGACCAAATGCACCTGGAAGGCGCGGACGTCTTCCAGCTCTAACCGGTCAGGCGATCGGCCAAAATAGCGGCTGAACTTCGAAACCGCGCTGATGTAGGATCTTTGCGTCGCCGGCGACAGATTGCGGACGGTCATGTCTTCGATCATGCGGCGGCGAAGAGGGCTCAAATCGGCCATCTCGATACTCCTGTCTGAGGGGGTGGGCTCCAACACCCACATCCTCTCAGCCAGGAGGCGATCTATGCCACCTTGCCCCCTACGCCGCGGCAGCGGCTTAGTTCAATCCCTTCCGATTCCGCCAGGTCAGAAAATGCTCTAGCGACGGCATCAAGCCGGCCACCGTCCTTGCGGTGGCCCGCGTCGGCCATGCGTGTCTAGAGCGCGATGACTTTTCTTCGAGTCATCATCCCGCTCTAGCTCTTTGTTTTCAGCATGATCTTTTCGGAAAACCGCTCCACACTTTTCCGGATCATGCTCTATTGCACGCCGTAACGTGTGAAGTCGTCGCCGATGCTGCCCTGAAGCGCTTTGGCGGCCGCCATGTCGGTGTTGCCGCCAGCCTTGTCGCCCCGTTTCAGCTTGGCCAGCCCGCGGCCGTAGAGCGCGCTGGCCAGTTTCGGATCGATGCGAAGTGCGGAGCTATAGTCGTCGATCGCCGCGCCAAGCTCGCCCGTCTTCAGGTAGATCAGGCCACGCGAATCGTAGGTCGCGGCGTTGGTCGGCCCCGATTGAAGGGCCTTGTTGCAATCCTCCAGCGCCGCTTGCAGCGCGCCGAGGATGGCCCGGCTCCAGCAGCGTCCATTCCACACGCCATCTAGGTTCGGCTCGAGGCGGATCGCCTGATCGTAATCCTGCGCCGCGCGGGCATAGTCATTTTTCCTCAGAAAGACGCGCGCGCGGTTGGCAAAGGCCTCGCCGTAGTTCGGGTTGAGCTTGATGGCCTGATCCAAAGCCTCGGTCGCGCGATCGTAGTCGCGCTTCTTGAAGTAAGCCACGCCGCGGTTGTTGAACGGCTTGGTGTAGGTAGGATTGAGCTCGATCGATCGATCAAAATCCCCGATGGCGCGATCGTAGTCTCCCTTGGCAGCATAGGCGTTGCCGCGGTTGTTGTAGGCGATCGCAAGGCCGGCAGGCGTCATGTCCTGCCCCGCGTCGATCAGGGTCGTGCACGCGTCGATGCGAGCGTCGACGGGCGTATGGGTGAGGCCGCTGCACAATCCGATGTCCCCGAGATAACCGCCCTTCGGCTTTGGGCTTTGCGCGACCGCTGGCGATGCCAGCAACAGCAGGATGAAGACCGCCGTCAGGCCACCACTCGCACCGGTACCTGCACGAGGCTTCATGTCGGGCTCCGGTTTTGACGACGCGCAGTCGCAGATCTCCGCGAGTGACCACTCAAGACCGACGCGTGCTCGCCTAGCATCCTCGACAGATGTGCGGGTTGAACTTTTGATAGATATTTTGCTCGCGTTGCGGCGTCACACGTGTCGCGGGCTTCCTCAGGAGCTTGCTCTTGCCCTCTTCGACGAGCGTCGCGAACCTGACCGTACCATCGTCGGAGATCTCGATGCGCGGCGTGGTGCCTCGAATTCCCATCGTCGCGGCGGGAGTGTCGATCTTCATGTCGCCGGTCTTCGCGATATTGCCGGCAACGAAGGTGAACGTGCCATTGGCCAATTTGAACAAGGTCGAATTCGACTTGCCGTTGGGGTCGTACACAAACTCAGTCATCGTCATCTTGGCGTTGCTCGACAGATTGAACGAGGTGCCGTCAGTGAAGTTGATCGCGACCCGTCCATCGGCTCCGGTCTGCACCACGTCGCCCATATAGACGGAGTCGCCGACCTTCGCCCGGGGCAATTGATCAGACAGCGCGGCCTGAACGACAACCGCGCTCGGATGTTCGATCGTGACCGCACCGGTGGCTGCCACGACCTTCCCGATGAAGTTCGCTGTGGAGTTCTGAACCGCGGGTTGGGCCGGCTCGGTCTGCGCTTGCACCGGGCCAGACGTCAATGTGACGAGCGTGAAAACGATGCCAGCGAGAAATTGAACAATGAAACGGATACGCACGATCCCCTCCCTTTCGAGAAGACCTTGTCGTGTCGCGGCGCGATGGAGACGTGGACCGCCGGGCCGAGACCGCAGGACCTTGAGTGCCAAACGAGTTGCTGCAAACAGGCCTAAGGGCCTGACGCAGCTCGAATAAAAATTAATATGTGGACAATCTACTCGGTAAATATACACTAAATTTAGTGGGGCTGCACTCGCGATAATAGACAGCAGTTCTGTCTTTTCCGCGATGGCTCCCCGCCGTACTGGAAGCCTATTTTCACTACCGAATTTAGTTTCAATCAGAACGTTTCGGCGGGCAAGCCTATGGCTGCCGGTGCGGGGACTTTTCCCTTCGCGGCGAGCGCAAGCCAGATCAAGAGAACTGCGGCACCACGCTCCGCTTGAGCCGTTCAGCAGGCGAAAAGCCAATGTTAGTTGCGTCCGGCGTAGCATTCGGGGGCGCGAGCTCGGCCGTTTCAGGCCAGCTGCCTCGAGTGGTAGGCGTTGTTCATACGGCGTTCGGCTGCGGCACCATTGCGCGTGCGCGCGGCATCGCCCTTCAAGCCGTGGCCGGCGATCCCGTTTGCCAGGGAGACGTCATCGAGATCGCAGCCGGCGGGCGGGTCGAAATCCGCCTGATCGATGGCACAGTGCTCAACCTGCCGACCGGCACCCGGCTCGAGCTGGGCGACCTGGCCCGGAATTTGGCCCATGACTCAGCCAGCGCGCCGGGTCTGTTCGCAAAAGCCAGAAGCATCTTCCGCATCATCGGTAGCCGGCTGACAGGGTCAGCCGTCCTCACCGCGGACACGCCTGTTGGCCCCGTTCGGGCCAGCGGCCTCGGCATGCTCACATTCGCGGCGCTGACGTTCTCGCTCCTGGAGAACGCGCGGGCTGCGGAGCCGAACGTCACGTTCCTGGATGACGACACCATCAACTACAAGGACCTCCACCACGGTGTGTTCGAGTTGGTGACCAAGGAGGCGATCCCCAGACACATCGTCGTCGACGATCCCGGCGTGACGATCATCTTGAGCCCCAGAGGGTCGTCGGTCGGGGTGAACCAGGTCACGAACAGCCCTGCTCACATGGAGGAGTTGCGGGACGCCCAGCAGCAGACGCTTGGCAACTACGCGAAAGGAATCTGGGCCAAAGGGTCCGGCATGCCCACCCAGGATGGGTCGTCGCTGCTGCAGCCGATCAATTTTTCCGAGCCAGACCCGCCGCTGGTGCCAAATCAGCTCGGGCCGCTACCGCAGACCGTCCTCCCGTTCATCGTGTTCCTCACCCCACCGCCGAGAGCGCCGATACTGAACCTCGGAGCAGCGCCGACTGAAGACGATACCCCTGCGTTTGACAAATTCAATGTGGCAAGCGGCACCTTCTCCGCCATCAGTTTCGACGGCGCGCTGACCTTCGGCGTCAGCGGCGGCGTTGCCGGCAACACGGTGCTGGGTCAGAGGACCTACAACATCTCGAGCGTCGGAGCATTCGGCACGCTCTATCTCAACAGCTCGTCCGGTGCCTATACCTTCGTTCCGAACAATAATGCGATCAACGCCCTGAAGGTCAACGCGATCCAGAGCTTCATCATCACGGTAACCGACGGTTCGCTCTCGACCAGTGAAAGCTTCAACATCACCATTATCGGTGTCGACGACGCTTCCATCATTTCCGGCGTCACAAGCGGCTCGGTCGTCGGCGTGGCGGGCGTCAGCGGAACCTCGCCGGGCCTGTTCATCGCGACCGGCATGCTCACCGACACCGATGTCGACGATCCTGCCAACACCTTCACGGCGGTCGCCACGCCGACGGCGAGCGCGGGCGGCTATGGCTCGTTCACGATCACGACGGCCGGCGCGTGGACCTACACGCTCGACATCGCCAACAGCACCATCCAGGGCCTCAAGGTCGGCGATGTCCTGACCGACAGTTTCACGGTGACCACGATCGGCGGTACCCCCGAGATCATCACGATCACCATCCACGGCCCGCTGATCGGGGCCGGAACGGCGCCGTCGCTGACGCTGAGCGAGACACATCTGACGGCAACGGCGCTGGGCGACAACATCGCCGGCTCGGCGCCGAACGCGGCGTTGACGACGATTTCGGCCGACTTCTCGGCTGCTTTCAACACCGCAAATGGCTTGAGCGGCACGACGGTCAGCTATGAAATGACGATCGCCGGCGGTAACGGCGCCGCTTCTGGCCTGATCGACTCGCATACCGGCCTGGCCGACCTGCTGGTATTGAACGGCACCACCATCGAAGGCCGCGTCGGCGCGATCGACGGTACGCTGGCTTTCACCATCGCGCTCGATCCGGTGACGGGGCGCGTGACTTTCACCGAATACCGCGCGGTAAAGCAGCCGCTCGGCACCAGCCCGGACACCGGAGAAGGCGCGGCACTCGCGACCGGAGCCGTGACCCTGTACGCGATCGTCACCAACGACGCCGGCGAACTTCAGTTCGTGACCCTCGATCTCGGCAGCCGGTTGACCATCACCGACGACGGCCCGAGCATCCGGACGAACCAAACGATTCCGTCGCTGACTTTGAGTGAGACGCATCTGACGCCAACGGCGCTCGATGACAACATCGCCGGCTCCGCACCGGACGCGGCGCTGATGACGACCTCAGCCGATTTCTCGGCGGCGTTCAGCCCGGTTCAAGGCGCGGATGGTGCGACGATCCGCTATGCGTTGGCGATCGCCGGCGGCAACGGCACGGCCTCGGGGCTGACCGACTCGCACACCGGCCTCGCCGACGTGCTGGTTCTGAACGGCAACACCATCGAAGGCCATGTCGGCACGACCGGCGGCACCCTGGCGTTCACCATCACGCTTGATCCCGCCACCGGGCGCGTGACCTTCACCGACTACCGCGCGGTGTCCCAGCCATTCGGTACAGATCCCGACGGCGGCGAGGCCGTGTCGCTGACTGCCGGAATCGTCAGCCTGATAGCAACCATCACCGACAATGACGGCGACTTTCAGAGCGCGCGCCTCGACCTCGGCAGCAGGCTGAGCATCAGCGACGACGGCCCGACGATCAAGACCAACGGAACCGCGCCATCGCTGACGCTGAGTGAATCGCACCTGACCGCAACGCCGCTGGACGATAATATCGCGGGCTCGGCACCGGACCTGACGCTGACGACGACGTCAGCTGATTTTTCGACGGCATTCACCTCGATCCAGGGCGCGGACGGAGCGACAATCCGCTACGCGCTGACGATCACGGGCGGAAACGGCACAGCGTCAGGCTTGATCGACTCGCATACCGGCCTCGCCGACGTGCTGGTTCTGAATGGCAACACCATCGAAGGCCATGTCGGTACGACGACGGGCACCCTGGCGTTCAGCGTCGTGCTCAATCCGGTGACGGGTCAGGTGACCTTCACCGAGTACCGCGCGGTGAAGCAATCAGCCGACGGCAGCGGAGAAGGCGTCACGCTGTGCGCCGGAGTCGTAAACCTGGTTACCACCATCACGGACAAGGACGGCGACTTCCAGAACGCGAGCCTCGATCTTGGCACGCAGCTCACGATCACGGGCGATAGCCCGAGCATCAACACCAATGGCACCACGCCCTCGCTGACGTTGAGCGAGACGCATCTGACCGCAACGGCGTTCGACGATAACATCGCGGGGTCGGCGCCGAACGCGGGGCTGACGACGACGTCGGCCGACTTCTCGACGGCCTTCAGCTCAGTTCAGGGTGCAAACGGCGCGACCATCGGCTACGCGCTGACGATCACCGGCGGCAACGGAACGGCTTCGGGGCTGACCGACTCGCATACCGGCCTCGCCGATATGCTGGTACTGAATGGAAATACCGTCGAAGGGCATGTCGGAGGAACCAGCGGCGCACTGGCGTTCACCATCACGGTCAATCCGGCAACCGGACTCGTGACCTTCACCGAGTATCGGGCGGTGAAACAGCCGCTTGGCACCAGCCCGGACAACGGCGAAGGCATCGCGCTGGGCACCGGGCTCGTGAACCTGGTCGCGACCATCACCGACAATGACGGCAACTTCCAGAGCGCGAGCCTGGATCTCGGCACGCAACTGACGATGACCGACGACGGCCCGAGCATCAGGGCCAACGGCACCACGCCATCGCTGTCACTGAGTGAAACACATCTGACCGCGACGGTGTTCGACGACAACATCGCGGGCTCGGTGCCGAATGCGGCGCAGACGACGACGTCGACCAACTTCTCGACGGCGTTCACCTCGGTTCAAGGCGCGGATGGTGCGACGATCGCCTACGCGCTGGCGATCGCGAGCGGCGACGGCACGGCGTCGGGCCTCATCGACTCGCACACCGGCCTCGCCGACCTGCTGGTTCTCAACGGCAACACGATCGAGGGCCACGTCGGCGCAACCAATGGCACGCTGGCGTTCACCATCACGATTGATCCGGCCACGGGGCTTGTGACCTTCACCGAGTATCGGGCGGTGAAGCAGCCGTTCGGCACCAGCCCGGACGGCGGCGAAGGCGTGGCGCTTGCGGCCGGCATCGTGGGCCTGACTGCAACGATCACGGACAAGGACGGCGACTTCCAGAGCGCGAGCCTCGACCTCGGCACGCAACTGACCATCACAGATGACGGCCCGAGCATCAGGGCAAATGGCGCGACGCCGTCGCTGTCGTTGAGCGAGACTCATCTGACAGCAACAGTGTTCGATGACAATATCGCGGGCTCGGTGCCGAACGCGGCACTGACGACGACATCGACCAACTTCTCGACCGCGTTCACCTCGGTTCAAGGCGCCGACGGCGCGACCATCAACTACGCCCTCACAATCACCGGCGGCAGCGGCACCGCGTCGGGCCTGGTGGATTCGCATACTGGCCTCACCGACCTGCTGGTTCTCAACGGCAACACGATCGAGGGCCATGTCGGCGCGATCAACGGCACTCTGGCATTCACAATTACAATTGATCCGGTGACCGGGCTCGTCACCTTCACCGAGTATCGCGCGGTGAAGCAGCCGCTCGGCAGCAGCCCGGACAGCGGCGAAGGCGTGACGCTGGGCGCTGGGCTCGTGAACCTGGTCGCGACCATCACCGACAAGGACGGCGACTTCCAGAGCACGAGCCTCGACCTCGGCACGCAGCTGACCATTACCGACGATGGCCCGAGCATCACTGCGAATGGCAGGACGCCATCGCTGACGCTGAGCGAGACGCATCTGACCGCGACGACGCTGGACGACAATGTCGCGGGCTCCGCGCCGGATGCGTCGCAGACGATGACATCAGCCGACTTCTCAACGGCCTTCACTTCGGTTCAAGGCGCGGATGGCGCGTCGATCGGCTATGCGCTGACGATTTCCGGCGGCGACGGAACCCTGTCAGGTTTGATCGACTCGCACACCGGTCTCGCCGACGTGCTGGTCCTGAACGGCGACACCATCGAAGGCCATGTCGGCTCGACCACCGGCACGCTGGCGTTTGCTATCGAAGTCGACCCGGCGACCGGGCTCGTGACCTTCACCGAATTCCGCGCGGTAACGCAGCCCCTCGGCAGCAGCCCCGATGCCGGTGAAGGCGTTGCGCTTGCCGCCGGGACTGTCCACTTGGTTGCGACCATCACCGACAAGGACGGCGACTTCCAGAGCGCGAGCCTCGACCTCGGCAAGCAACTGACCATCACGGACGACGGGCCGACAATTGGCGGCTTCCCGGATACCGACATTTCCGGTCAGGACAATCAGATCGTCAACGGTACCTACAATATCAACTTCGGCGCGGATGGTGACGGCGCGATGTTCGTCGGCATCCACAACGGCGCAGTCGGCAGCACGGGATACGATCTGGCCACATCGAGCCTTGGCGGCGGTATCACCTCGGTTCACGTCACAGGAAACGGCGACGACTACACGTTCTACTATTCCACTCACGCGTTGAGCGGAGGTGTCGAGTTGGACGCCTACCTTGCGGATTCAGGCGGCCTGCTGGCCGATCCATATTTTAAGCTGATGATCAATCCCGATGGAACCTATTCCTTTGATCTCGAGAGCGTCGACGTGCTGAAGCAGGTCACCGTGACCGGCTCCACGTTCGGCGCCTCGGGCGGCGGCACGCCGTCGCTGACGGCTCCGGATGGAGAACTCGTGATCACCGGGTCGAGCAGCAGCGGTCAGGCGCTCGACGTCAAGGCATCGAACAACGGCATCGCAGTCGGCGATACCGGGCTGAGCATGGATCCTGCCGAGCAGTTGAACCTCGCATTTTCGCAGGAACAGCCGCAGATCAGCTTCATCTTCACTCAGTGGCAGGGTAACGGCACTGCAAGTGTGATCTTCAAGGTTCTGGACGGCAACGCCGACGTCCATGACTTCAACATCGATGTACCGAAGCCATCGGGCGGCACCACGAACGTCGTCGTGCAGGAAACGACGGACGCTTCGCTGCTGGATACTTTCAAGTTTGACAGCACGACGACGACCTATACGCTATATGTCGGAACGGCCTTCAATAAAGTGCAGGTCGACTACGATCACGCGGCAAGCGGAAACGCCACCTTCACGGTCAATAACATCACCTATAACGAGAAGACGACCATCCCGAGCACCGATCTGCTGTTCGATGTGTCTGCAACCGACAGGGACGGCGATACGGCTGCGACCAGCCTTCAGGTCGATATTCATGGCCTCACGACCGGGGCGGCTACTGCGATGCTCGGCGTGCAGCATGATCTGATCGTGTAGCGGCCCTGAAGCCGTAGTGAAGGTCCTGGCCCGCGTCAGATCTTGACGCGGGCCAGGATTATTTTTCGTGTCAGTGCCAGCCCTCGCCGGCCTTCAGCGCCGCCGAGAGGCTACGCACCGGGCGCGTCACCAGCGGATCGAGATCGAAGCGCTTCTCGAGCAGCCGGAGGATCGACGTGGTGTCGAAGTCCTCATGCGCGACGCCCGACTTGTTGAAACGCTTGGCGATCAGCAGCGCCGGAACGCGGGTGCCCGGGCCCCACTGGTCCGCAGCACGGGCCTCGGCACCGCGGCGGTTGTGCGGCGGGGGCGGAACGTGGTCCCACTGTCCGCCGAATTCGTCATAGGTGATGACGATCAGCGTGTCCTTGCCATCCGGCCCTTCGACGATCGCCTTGACGAGATCGACGAGATGCTGGCTGCCTTCGGATTCGCTGGTGTAGCCCGGATGCTCGTTCTCCTCGCCGATCGGCTTGATGAAGCTGACCTGCTTCAACCGGCCGTTCTTCGCCGCCTGGATGAACTCCGCCTCATCCTTCAGGTGATCCCTGCGGGCCTGCGTTCCCGGCGCGTAGCTGGCGAAGTAGTTGAGCGCCTGATGATGGAACTGGAAGTCCACATCCGGGCAATTCGGGAACACCGCCGTGGAGAGGTGATTCGGATCGGTGCAGGTCGTGCCATTGCCGTTGGTCCAGCCGGACGCGCCGACATCGCCATTGGCGTTCGACCAGCCGCCCGAATACCAGGCCCAGTCAACATGCTTCGCCGACAGCCGATCGCCGATGTTCGGCGTGTGCAGCGGCGGCAGGCGCTTGATGTCTGGAGTGCCCGGCGAATAGGGCTGATAGGTCGGCTGCGTGGTGTTGACCGCATAGTCGCCGCAGGCGAGGCCGGCCGGCAGGCCGGTCTGGTTGCATTTCGCGGTCAGCTGCGCATCCTTCACGGTGGAGACCGGCGTGTAGAGCGGCGTGCTGGTCGGCATGCCGTTGGCGTCGACGATGGAGTGGAAGTCATTGGCGCTGCCGTCGTTCAAGGCACCGACGAACTGCGGCGCCGCCGCCGCGACCAGGAACTGGTGGTTGAGGAACGAGCCACCGAAGGCGCCCTGGAAGAAGCTGTCGGCGATCACATAGTTCGGCGCGCCATGGCCGTGGAGATAGGTGTAGATCGGCAGCTTCTTGGTGTCGTAGTAGCCCATCACCAGACCTGCGGCGTCGCTGCCGGTTACGTAGCGGTTCTGCCGGCCGCCGTTGAGCTGGTACTGCTCGCTATAGAAGCGATGCACGATGTCCTCGGTGCAGCCGCCGGGCGCGCCGGTGCCGTTGAGGAAGCCGTGCGCCGCAAAAGACCCGAGCGGCTTGGGACAGGTGGTCGCCGAGGTCGGGATGAAGTCGTTGATCTCGAACGGCTTGTTCTTGAAGGCGCTGAGGATCGCGACCGAGCCCGTATTGTCGGTGCAGGTCGTCGGCTGCGGCGACGGAGAGGTCAGGTTGACGTCAGTCTGCAACAGACAGGCATAGACGGTCTGGTTGTCCTGCCGGACCTGCAGCGTATGCGCTTGATCGGCGTCGGAAGTCCCATTGATCCGGTCACGGCCGACATCGCCCCAGTGTCCATAGAGGTTATCGAAGCTGTGGTTCTCCTGGTAGATGACGACGATGTGCTTGTACTGATGCACACCTTCATGGCCGCGGTCGCGCAGGTCACGCAGCTCGTCCCTGACCTCGTGCTTGAACTCATCAATGATCTTTTCGACCAAATTCTCGGCGTTTGCCACCGGTGAGATGGCAACGGCGCCAGCAACAACTGCGAGCGCCGGAATGGCTCCCCAAAGCCGCATAGTGCTCTCCTGATTTCAGAAAGAAATAGAAATGGAGCTACACGCTATGCAAAACACATTTCGCCGGGATGACCGTTTTTCGACGCGCGCACAAACGCGTGAAAAGATGCACGCGCCGATAAATCTTCGTTCTGTCAAATTCAGTCAGCTTGCGTCTCGTTGATCGATCGTCATCAAACCGCAATCAACAGTCGTCTATCCAAACAGATGGTCATTGGTCCTGCCGACAGGAAACTGTCACCTCCGTGACATCTTCCGACGTACGGCAGCGCAAATGCATTGTGACAGGGGCGTTTTCTCGTAATGGTTTGGGATATTCTGGCGTCCGGCTCCGGAAAATGTCGTGCGGCACCCACCGATCGTGGCGCAAGGCCGGCATGGGTCGCGTTGCTGGTGCTCGTCGTTGCGCTTCTCCCGCTGCGGGCGATGGCATTCCCGCTCGGGGGCGACCAGACTGTGCTGCCGGCCGGCACCGAGTTTTCCGAGGACGCGCTGGCGCGGCCGCGCGAAATCTTTCATTCCGAAGCGATGGGCGGGCGCAAGTCCTATTTGGTCAATCTCGGCGATCTCGCGTTCAATTCGCCTTCCATCTTGGGCGGCAAGGCCCGCCAGGCCGAGATGAGCTGCGGCACCTGTCACGTCAACGGCGCATCGAACCCGGAACTGTTCGTTCCGGGCGCATCCTCCCGCCCCGGCACCTTCGACACGACCAGTCTTGTCTTCAACGCGAAGACGTTCAACAGCATCCTCGATCCGGTCAGGATCCCGAGCCTGCGGGGCGCCCGCTTCGTCGCCCCCTACGGACATGACGGGCGCATGACCTCGCTGCGCGACTTCATCTACAATGTCATCGTCAATGAGTTTTCCGGGCCGCGGCCGCGCGACGAGGTTCTCGACGGCCTCGTCGCCTATATCAACGATATCGATTTCCTCCCCAATCCGAAGATTGCGCCGGGCGGAAGGCTTGCCGCGCAGGCAAGCCTCGCCGAGCGTCGCGGCGAAGCGCTGTTCTTCAAACCGTTCCCCAAGCAGGCCGAGCTGAGCTGCGCCGGCTGTCATATTCCGGCCGGAACCTTCAACGACCAGCTGCGTCACGACGTCGGGTCCGGCGGACTGGTCAAGACCCCCACTTTGCTCAACGCCAATTTCAATGCGCCGTATTTTCACGACGGCCGCTACGACAGTTACGAAAAGGTCGTCGATCATTTCGATCGCGTGTTCGACCTCGAATTGTCGACCCAGGACACGCAGGACCTCGTGGCCTATCTGAATGCGGTCGGCGACGGCGAACGCCCCTTCGACAAGGACGGCGTCGTGCTCCGGATGAAGGAAGTGCTGGAGCTCTCGAGCGTGCTCGAGGTCGCGATCCCGGCCGCAGACACCGCGGTGGTGTCGCTGGCCGTGACCGGGGTCGGCGCCGAACTGCGCGAATTGACCGAGCACATCCCCGACATCAGGAACACCTCGGTCGGCGGCAAGGACGAGCGGCTCGCCGCGCGCGCGATCCTGAAGGATCTCGTTCTGACCTTGCGCCGTATCGACCTTGAGGTCGGCGCCGGCCGGATCGACGAAGCGATGGCGGAATACCGCAAATTTGCCCAGCTGGTGAATTTCGACGTTCCGGTCGCCCTGAAGAAGGCCGAGCCCTGGTCCCTCTTCAACAGCAACGTGCATCAGTCGCACTACACGGCGCTCGGCCGGATACTGCCGGTGACAAGCCAGCAGCCGCAGTAGCGCACGCGCTCACTGCGAGGCCGGCGGCGCGACCCATACATCGCTCTGCTGCATCCGGCGGATCAGCGCTTGCGGGTCGAACTTGCGCAGACCTGCGGGAACTTCGAAGGTTTGCGCCGGCTGCGGCTCGTCGCGGATGTGATCGGCGACGATCACCGTTCCATCCGCGGTCTTGATCTGCACCGGAAACCCGCGCGCGCGGTCGATCCAGCCAACAAAGCTCAAACCCGACGGTGCCGTGATTCGATAGACGTCGGTGTTGCGCCCCGCGACCGCTTCCTCTCCATCGCGCTGGCAGTGCCATGTCGCGGGATCGACCGGCGCGGAAAGCTGCGCCATCGCCAGCCATTGCCGGCAGGGATCGTCCGGATCGACCGGGACGAACAGCTGGGTGAGCGGGCTCGATTGCATGGCCTTCATATAGACGTGTGCGGCCGGGCGGACGAAATAGGCGGCGGGCTTGGCGGTATCGAGCAGAAAGAAGCCATCGGGCAACGCGGTTGGATCGATCCGCGCTTTTCCGCCCGAGATCCGCAGCGTTCCGATGGCGGTTGCCGTATCGTCCTTCCGCGCGAGGAGGTCGGCGGAAAACTGCTGCGCCGCGGCCGGCATCGGCACGTTGGCCAGGATGGCCATCGCGAACAGGCAGGCCATGGCATTCCTGCTGCCCTTCCAGATCTTCTTGCACATCTTCTTGCACGTCGTCTCGTCGCGCTTCATCGCATATCCCCGGTCGATCGACTGGTAGGCAGGCAGAACATGACAGCGCCGACCGAACCAATGATTCGATCGGCGCTGGCCTCGGATGGACTCAAGACCTCGTCCTGGACGAGAGCTCGATCACTCGGTGTAGGACAACGTGACCGGCTTGCTGAAGTCGAACGCGTCGAACAGGTCAGACAGTGCCGGGCTGTTGGTCGGAACGTACTCGTTGTTCTTCGAGTAGGTCGGGTTCGGCAGGTTGTCGCGGCTGCGGTGCGTGAGCGGCTCGAGAGCCCAGTTGCGCTCGATGAACTTCAGCAGCGAAACGTGGTCGGCGTAGTTGTGGTTGACCTTGCCGCCCGTCGAATAGGGCGAGAGGATCAGGGTCGGAATACGCGGTCCGTCGCCGAAGAAGTCGATCGACTGCGTGTAGCCGGAGTCCCAGTAGCCGCCGGCTTCGTCCCAGGTGATGAAGACCGCGGTGTCGGCCTTCAGCTCCGGATTGTTGTCCAGCGCGTTGAGCACGTTCAGGACATAGGCCTCGAACAGATCAACCTTCGAGCTCTGCGGATGACCGTCGAGCAGACCGTCCGGCTTGCCGAACGACACTGCGGGCAGCGTGTTCTGCTGGATCGCCGTGATCAGATCCGCCGTGTCCTTCATGTGAGCCTGACGCACCGCCGGATTGGCCATGATCGAGGTCGCATACTGGAACGGGTTGCAGATCTGGCAGTAGGCGACACCGAGCGCGTGCGCCGGATCGGCGACCGCGGCGGCGCCGAGGTTGGGGTTCGAGGGGTTGGCGGCAACCGCGGCGTTGGAAAGCGCCACGGCGTCGTTGAACGCACCACCATAGAACGCCCAGCTGATGTTCTTCTCGATCAGAGCGTCACCGATCGTACGAACCGACGACGGCGGGACGTTGTTGCCGCCGGACAGCGCGCCGTTCGGCAGATAGCCCGGATTGACGTTGTTGAGCATGTAGTAGTGGTTCGGCTTGCAGTTCGGCTCCGCCGCGTACGGCAGATTGTTGAGGTAGGTGACGATCGGCTTCACGCCGGGCTGGAACACGTCCGAGCAGTTGCTCCAATTGCCGTCGACGGTGTAGCGGTTGACCGAGCCCGCGACCGGGTTCGGGTTGGCGATCAGGTTGGCCGGCGGCGTCACCGGATTGCCCTTGCCGTCGCTCCAGAAGGCCGCATCGCCGGTGCCGATCATGAAGTGGTTCGCACCGGTGCCGCCGTGGAACGACTGGTGGAAGTTGTCGCTCAGCGTGAAGCGATCGGCGAGCATCTTCAGGATCGGGGCCTGACCCTGCTGGGCATTGTAGAAGCCCATCGAGTTGGCCATGCTCTTGTTGGACGCCGAATAGGTCGCCATCACGAACGGGAACAGGTCGTTCAGGCAGCCCGAATTGTTCTTTTTGGTGGCGCTGGCGGCGCTGCAATCTTCCTGCTGCCAGTCCTGATAGAAGCGATGGGTCGAGTCGCCGGTGTAGTCGTCGTCGCTGATCCGCTCGCCCTGCAGCGGGAACGGTCCGTTGAGACCGCCGGCACCGGGAACGCGGGTATCAAGCACACCGGTCGGCAGACCGCTGAAGCCGGTGGTCAGGATGTCGAGATCGGCCGGGTCCATGTCCTTCTCGACGCTGGCTTCGGCGATCGTCTTGAACGGGGGCGAAGTGTCGCTCTGCGCGGTCGGCGTACCGTTGGTGTTCGGCTGCGGCATCAAATTGGTCGCGTTGTAGGGCGACTTCGCGATCGCCGGCGCGCCGATGTAGAAGGACGGCTGGCCCGCAACCGAGTACTGCTGCGCCTGCGCGAAGTTCGGTCCCGGCGTTCCATCCTCGTTGACGATGCCCTTCGACAACAGGTTGGAGATGGTCTGCCCCTTGCCCTTCGGCTTGTACACACCGAAGGTGTGATCGAGGCCGCGGTTCTCACCGATCAGGATGATGACGTGCTTGATCGGCGAAGCGGTCTTGCCCTTGCCGCCGTGATCCTTGTCGTCATGATCGTGGTCGTGCTTGACGCGATCGGCTTCCTGATGCGCCTGGTGATTGTGATGCGGACGCTTGTCCCAATCACTGTGCCCGCCCGGATAGTGAGCGGCATAGGCGGCTGTTGCGACGAGCACCGTTGACGCGATGCAGAGCGCGGTGCTGGTTCGCCAGTGCTTTTTGTAGTTCAAACTCATTGTCGACCTCAGGGTGTTTGCGGTTAGCAACACACTGCTTAGTGCGACAGTATGACGCATGGTTTTCGCTTGCGTGAAAGCGCGCGAGAAATTTCGAAACGTTCAAATATTTTCTGTGGAGACATCGGCTGCTGTACGCCGCATCTCCACGATTCGACTCTTCAACTGAAGATCGAAAGTAGACGAAGCGCTCCACGCAGCGACGCGGATCGCAAATGCTCTACAATTCAGTTCAATCAATGCGGGATGTGCCTGGAGCGCATCACCTCGCGAAGCGCGGCGTAATGCTGATCATGCACATCTTGATTGAACAACGACCATGGCTCGGCGCTCGCCAGTAACGCAGGCACCGCAGCAGCCATCAGATTGCGATAATTCCTGAACTCGGCCGCAGCATCCGCGTTGCGCCCCGCGGCAACGGCCATCTCGATTCGCCGCAGCGTGAGCACGAGCTCCTTCAGCCCGCTGCGCGCAAGCACGCGCTGCTGCTCGCCGCCGGACACGCTGGTGTTCTTGCGATCGGGATATTGCTCGGTCAACTCGCGCAGCTCGCGGCCGATCGTATCGACTGCAAGCGCGACGATGTCCTTGTCGCCGGCGGGAATCGCGGTCGCGAGCACCGTCGAGAAATCGTTGATCTCCTTCAGCGTTGCACCGGCGCCGTCGCGTTCATAGGGCTGCACGCCGTCGCCGACGGCCGTGAGATAGGCAACGAGATCGCCCTTGTCCTGCGCCGAGAGGTCGAGCTGAAAGGTCCGGTCGAAATAATCGACGACCTGGTTGAAATTGTCGAAGCGCCCATCGTGGAAATATGGCGCGTTGAAGTCGGCGTTGCGCAGGGTCGGCGTCTTGAACAGGCCGCCCGAGCCGACATCATGCTGCTGGTGATCGACAAAGCCGGACGATGGCACGTGGCACCCCGCGCAGCTCAGCGCGGGATCGTGCGGGAACGGCTTCGCGAACAGCGCTTCGCCGCGGCGCTCCGCGTCGGTGATCTTGCCGGCCAGCCGCCCGGCGGGACCGAGGCTCGGATTGGGCAGGAAATCGATGTCGTGAAGATAGGCCACGATTGCATCGAGCGTGGCCGGCGACGGCTCGGGACCTGCGAACTCGCTGGTGATGACGTTATGGACGAAGTCACGCAGCGAGGCGAACCGGCCATCGGCGCCGTAGGGTGCAAGATAACGGGCGCCGCGCAGGCTCGGAATCCGCACCGGATCGAACGCCAGGTTGTTGGCCTTCGGATTGAACAGCGCCCCCGTGGTGTCGAACGTGCCGGGCCGGCTCGACATCTTCGGCATGAAGAATTTGGCGTTGTTCGCACCATTGACGTGGCAGGTGCCGCAGCTCACGTCGGCCTGCCGCGCCACCTCGCCGAGCAGCCCCGGCGAATTGAAGGCGAGATCGCCGAGATTCACCAGATACGACTTGGCTCCGGTCCGCTCGGACTGGAACACCTCGCGCGGCTTGTCGAGCGCATCCTCGTTCAGCTCGGTCGCAACCGGCAGCACGGTCTTGTCGCCATCGACCGGAAACGCCGCCGCGCGCCCGAGCAGCGCAAGGGCGATGACCGCGGAGAGCAGCGGAGCCGGACGCAGGTGAAGCGATCTCATCGCGCCTGCGCCTCCAGCGTCGGGCGCTGCAGCCCGAGCTTTGCCGAGGCGCTCTGCAACGCGACGACCAGTTCCTCGCTGGTCTGGCGCAGATCGGCGATATTGACATGCGGCAGGTCGGGCGTGGCGACGATCGCCTCGAGCTGCTCGATCCGGTTCGTCACCATCTCGTCGAGCTTACCGTCGACCGTATTGAGTGCAGCGGAGAAAATCGTGTGATAGGCGAAGTCGATGCCGGCGATGTTGTTGCGCATATCGTCCAGCGAGGTGCCGCTGATGCGCGACTCGCCGCCATCAGCTTTGCTTTCGCCGACTTCGTAAGCGAGCCGCACGGTGCCATCCAGGAGGCCTTGCGGCGTCAGCTTGATATCCTTGAGCTTGCCGTGAAGATCGTTCAGGTGCTCGACAAGACCAGTTGCATCGGTAGCGACGTCGGTACTACCCGCCCCGAACAGTTTCGCCTCGATGGCGTGAAACCCGCTGTCCGCGTTCGGCCAGGCGTCGATCTGCGCATCGAGCTCTGGGACGAAGCCTGCGGTAAACACCTCCGAGCGCTCCCAGCCGGCGCGCGCCGACAGCCAGGCCTTCCGTGCACCGGGCAAATCCGCCGCAGCGGCGCGCTCGCGCAAGGCGCGCGCACCTTCCAGCGCGCTGGCAACGCCCTCGATCAGATACGGCCGATAGCGCTCGGCGCCGTCCTCGAGAGCGCCCGCGTTCGCGGCGCGCACGCCTGCCGACGCTGCCAGCAAAGCAAGGCACGCCGCCACTCGCATCTTGTGCATAGCCAACCCACTCGTCTGCCGCAAAGGGCTCGCGGCACGTAATCGGCCGAACTATTGTCGGCATCCTATGCGGATTTGTGACAGCGCAGACTTTTTGTCGCATCTTTTCTGCTTCGCGATCGTTGTTGACGATCACAATCCCGCAAACGCATTGCTCGAATGAAAATGCACTGTTCAACGCGCGCGAGTTGTTGCAACACAGTGTGTTCACGCGTCACACTTGTCCCGCCACCATGCCAGTCGATCGCGAAGCTCTTTATTTCATTGCATCTTACGGCGCGCTTTGCGTGCTGTGCTGCACCGTCGCGCTGATCGATCTGCGCCACGGCATCATTCCCGATTGGCTGAATCTTGCGATCGCGGCACTCGGGCTTGCGCATGTCGTCATCACTGAAAGCATGACAGCCGCATTCAGTGCCATGGCGACCGCCGCTCTCGTCGGCGCCCTGTTCTTTCTGTTGAAGCGCCTCTACTTCGCCTTGCGGCATGTGGACGGCTTGGGACTGGGCGACGTCAAATTTCTTGCCGCCGCGACGATCTGGGTCGGCGCGGCGGGAATTCCGACCGTGCTGCTGATCGCGGCGCTCGCGGCACTTGCTGTCGCCGGCAGCCTACAACTCGCAGGACACGAGATGAAGCGCCAGACGTCGATCCCGTTCGGTCCTTTTCTTGCGCTTGGACTTCTCCTGACGCCGGCCCTGCAGAACTGGCTGGAATTGAACTAGCGCGGGAGCGAAGCCGCAGTCATCGCTGGATCCGCGCAGCCAGCGGCCTCCTGTCGGTGCTGACCGGAACGAGGCGGACATCGCCGCTCTCCTCGGTGCCCGGCTGGGGCAATGTGAGCACGGCATCATGCTCGTCTTTCTGCATCGTGACTTCGCGTCCGCTGATGGCTCGCAGCTTCCATCCCTGGAAATCGTCGCCGAGCTTCAGCCGCAATGGGGTCTTGTTCGCTTGGTCGAGAAATATCCCGAAGCTTTCTTCGTCTCCCGCGATCGTGCCGACGAGCGACAGCGGCGGCGGCTCGAGCGCGACCTTGCGTGGCGGCGGCGGCAACGGCTTGCTGACTTCCGGCTCCGCAACGACGGCAGGCGGCGGCCGCCGCGACGGCGAGAACACCGGGCGGTCGCGGGTGTTGGACAGCGTCTTGAGCGGAATGCCCCACAGCGGATTTGCGCTGAGCGGCCGAGGCGCCGGCGAAGGCGCCACCCGGACCGACGTCACCGGTTCGGACGGCGGCGGTGAACTCAACACCGGCCCACCGAGACGGGTATCGTCGAGCATCCCGGCGTCCAGTGCATCGCCGGATGGGTCAGGCACCGCAACCGGCGCCGAATAGGCCGACACCGCCAACAGCATGATGGTTGCAGCGAAGCGTCGCATCACTTGGCTCCTCGCCATTGTCCGGATACGCCGAGCAGCACGCGCAGCTTGCCGGGATCGGCGCCCTTCGCCGCCTCGTCGGCGACGGGTTGCACGACCAACTGGTCGATGAACAGGAACGGCATGCCGGCTTCGAGATCGTAGAGCACCTGTTGCAACTGCGCCTGTTCGATCTCGCTGCTTGCGACCATGCTGATGAAGCCGGCCTTCGCGGGCGCGTTGGGAACGTCGAGCTGCGTCGACAACACATTGCCGCCGGCCTTGATCACCGCGCCCGACACGCGCTGCAGCAGCGTGGCGCCGGCAACCGTGACGGTCGCCCCCTCGAGATAGGCGGAACCGGTCGGCATCGGGGACTGACCGGGCGCGGTATTCGCCTTGGACCGTCCCTCCAGTTGCTCCAGCATTCCGGCCGACGCCGCAACATCGCTGCGCAGGCCGATGATGTCCGAGAGCGACGAGATGACGACGAAGAGCAGCAGCACGAAGAGGCCGAGATAGCTCGCGGTCGCGACCAGTGGCGAAGTGCTGACGGCGGTCAGCGATCGGGATGCTGCGCTCATGAGCCGGACCCAAAGGACGCGGATATATTGGCCTCGACGTGGAACCGCTCCGCCGATTCATTCGCGGCGCGGGTCGTCGGCGCGAAGAATGTCGCGCGGGTGAATTGCGGCGACTGTTCCAGCAGGCGGATCAGGGATGGCGCATCCTGGGTCAGTCCCACCACCTGCACCTTGTTGCCCTCGATGCGGAGCTCCGTCACATAGGTCGTGTCGGGCAGGACGCGCGAGATCGCTTCCAGAACCATGACGCTCGATGGCGTCGTCTGCTTGCGCTTGGCGAGCAGGCCGAGACCGGACGAGTCGCCATTGGCATCGAGACGCAGCGCGGCGCGGCGCTGCGAGATGCGGTGTTGCAGGTCCTCCTGCTCGGATTGCAGCCAGCCGCCGAGATAGATGTTGAGCAGCAGGGACACCGCGGCCGCAGCCGCCGTCGCGACCAGGCCGATGCGCAAGAGGCGTGGAACCACAGGTCCGGCAAGGCCGCGCAGCGATCTGTCGAGCAGCGTCACCTGCAGCGGGGCGCCGTCGCCGCCAACCGCCGGCGCCGAGACTGCAACGGTGGCGGCGTCGAGCATCCTGGCCATCCGGATCAGCGGATCGACCTTGCTCGCCGCGGTCGCACTGAACGCGACTTCGATACGGTCATTGGAGATCGGCTGCGGCGCCCCCCAGCCAAAGACCGCATCGGCGGCGGTCCATGGCGTCAGGCGGTCGACCTGCGCGCGGATCATGCCATCGAGGAAACCGCCCGCCTGGCTCGGGAAATCAAGCACGCGGCTGACGACGTGATCCGATCGCAAACGCACCTCGATGCGGCTGCCGTCGAACGCCGTCTTCCACTCTGTTGACAACGGAGGCTGCGGCGCATCGTGATCGAGCCGGAACGAAACCGGAGCTGACGGCGAGCCATCTCTCGACGCGGTGGCGCGGGCTGTGAACGTGCCGTCGGCATTTTCGTCGAGCTCGATGCTGCGCCGGCGCATGAACCTGCCGGCAACGCCGTCGACGGCAGTCGCGACCGCGCCGATCCATTGCTCGAACCATTGCCGTGCTTCGGCGAGTATTGCCATCAACCTCTCCTCCGCGGCAGAACCGTGCTTCGCGGCTCGACATCGTTCTGCCAGGACAACACACGATATGGCTCGACCTTGTCGCCGAGCGCAATCACCGCTTCAGACGTGGTGCGGTGGCCGTTGCGGAACCGGATCGAGATTGCGATCCGGTAGCATGGGCTCTGCGCAGTCGATGCCGCACTTTGCGGGTTCGGCGCCTGCGATCCGGCGCTGAGGCCGCCGTTCGGCGACGGAGCAGGCGCGCCGAAGCTGTCCTGCTGCTTCCCCGATGCCTTATCCACGGCAAGAGCCACTTCCGGCGCGGCGATGGCCGGATCAACATCCGGACTGCCGTTGAACACCGTCACGAACGGCAACACACGATCGACGAAGGCTTCGGGGATCCCGGCGACCAGCGCCAGCTCGTTGACATGGGTGAACAGCCCCTGCCGCGGCGAATAGCCGAGCGCGTTGTAGCGCGCGGCCTCCACATTCTCGCTGCCCGGCGCGGGCCGGGTTCGCCAGCCGACGATCCGGTCGGCGTATTCGCTGGCGGCGTCCTTTCGGGCGCCGAGCACGACAAACAGGCCGATCAGCATTTCCTTCGACGCGTAGTTCAGGTCAACGCGGCCGGCCTCCGACGTAAAGGAGACACCGACGCTGGCGTCGTCAAGCCCGAAATGAAACGCCCCGTACTGCGGCCTCGTCTTCTCATCCGTCAGCGTCAGCTGATAGGCGGTGAGTTCGAGCCCGGCCGACACCAGTGCCTCGGTCTGCAGCGACAGGTCACTGGCCGCCAACGCGCGCGCCGACGCGGCAAGATAGGCCGAGAAGATGATCGCCAGCGACGACAGCGCAAGCAGAATCCAGAGCACCGCAACGATGACGAAGCCGCGATTGGGCGGCGATCGGCCGATATTATTGCCAGACGCCGCCATCACGTCTTCCCCTGATCGGTGGCACCGTCGGAACTTTGCTTGTCGCCGCAATTGCCGTCCGGCTTGGTGCAGTCGCTCGGGATCTGCACATGGACCGGCGCGATGGTCGACACCGACAGGACGCGCTGGCTTGCCGCATCACGGACGGTCAACCGGATCATCGCCGGCAGCTTGTTGGCGTCCTTCCACACGCTCTTCCAGGCCCGGTCGGCACCGGCATAGGCGAACGACAGGCGATAGGGTGCGCGCAGCAGCACGACGGGGCTGCCGAGATGCACCTGCTCCGAAAGCGACACCCTGTCGGCCAGCGGCGTGAAGCGCGCCTGCGAACGAACCGTGACGAACTCGCTGCGATCCCGGGTTTCACCAAGGTGCACCACGTCGAGCCCCGGCCCCGCATTCGGCCCCACCGACGTGCGCACGAACGTGACCGACAATTCCGATCCGTCGAACAGCGGCTTGTGGGTATCGCGGTTGGCGGCAACGAACTCCGCCGCGGCGAGATCGGCGCCGATCCGTTCCAGCGCGATCCCGATCAATTCGCTGCGCTGGATCCGGTCGAGCCCCCGGTTCCAGCTCGGCAGCCATTGCGCCGTGATGCTGGCGAGCGCCGATAGCAACAGCCCCATCAGCGCCAGCGCGACGATGGTCTCGATCAGCGTGAAGCCACGCTCGCCCGTTCGCTGTGCTGTCCTTGCCGGGGTCATTCCGAAGACCTCGGCATCAGGCGCACGGTGCGAATGTCGGACGACGCACCGCCCGGAGACTTGACGCGAATTCGCACCAGTTCAGGCGCCCAGGGCACGTTGCTCTCGGGCACGGTCCAGTCGCCACCAAGCGGACTGACCTCGATGGTCCAGCGGTAGCCCTCCGCCTGCCCCGTCGACTTGCCCGATTGCAGTTCGGCGCGCGGCGGAATGCCGACCGTCATCAAAGTGCGCGCCGCCTGCATCAGCGCGACGTGCTGCTCCATGGCCCGGACGCCGCGCGTCTTGACGCCCATGACGGCGCCGATCGCAACGATCGAGACAGCCACCAGCGCCAGCGCCACCAGCACCTCGATGATGGTGAACCCCGCATCCATGCGGTTAGTTGGCGGCGACGTCGCGAGCAACGATTTCTACCCTTCCGGTGAGCCAGTTGACGCGGACCTCGTATCCCGCATCGAGCCGCGTCAGCGCGATGGAGCCGCCGCAGGAACCGCCATTGGCGAAGAAGCGGATGGTCGACAGTGCGGCGCGGCGCTGACAGCTCTGCGGCAGCACCGCATCGAACCGCACGTCATCGGGGATTCGCACCGTCATGCGTGATGCGCCAGAGTGGATCACCCGGCTCGCCGCATCGACCAGCGTCGCAACGCTGGTGCTGCGCTCGATAGCGGCATTGCGATCGGCCTTCAGCAGCGTTGCCGTCTGCAACGCATAGGCCTGCAAGCGCGATCGCGAGGTCTGGTGCGGAATGAACGGGAGCAGCACGGCCGCCAGCAGCGCGATGATGGCAAGCACGCACACCATCTCGAGCAGGGTAAAGCCGCGCTGCGACGCCTCATTCATGCTCGTCATGCATCCTATTGGTCGTTGTTGGCGGCTGTCGTCTTTTCCAGCGAGATGTCGGCCGAGGTGCCGCTGCCGCCCTCCTGACCGTCGGAGCCATAGGAGACGATATCGTAAGGCCCGTGTTCGCCCGGCGAGCGATAGAGATAGGGATGGTTCCAGGGATCGTTCGGAACGTTGCCGCCCTTCAGATAGGGGCCGTTCCAGGCGGCGACGCCCGGCGTGCGCCGGACCAGCGCGGCAAGTCCCTCCGCCGTGGACGGGAAGCGTCCGGCGTCGAGGTAGAACAGGTCGAGCGCGCTGGAGAAGCTCTGCAACTGGATACGCGCGGTCTTGACCTTGGATTCGCTGAGATAGTTGAGCACGCGCGGCCCGATCAGCCCCATGATGAGGCCGATGATCGCGATCACCACCAGCATCTCGACCAGCGTGAAGCCTTCCTGCCCCGACCGCCTTGGCCGTTGTGAGCGCGCCGGATCGCGTCCCGCTCGCATGGAGAATGTTTCGATGATCGTGTTGCGCGATATCATGACCAATGACCCCTGCTCTAACCGACTAGCTGCGTGACCGAGAGCAGCGCCGTCATCACCGATACGATCAGTCCGCCGACGACGGTGCTGATCGTGATGATCGCCAGTGGACCGACGATGCCGACGACACGGTCCAGGCTGCGCTGCAATTTTGCTTCGTAGAATTCCGCGACCCGCCCGGCCAGCACCGGCAGCTGCCCGGTCTCTTCGCCGAGCCGCAGCATGCGGACCGCCATCGGCGGCAGGCTGTCCGCCACGGCGAGCGCGTCCGACAATTTTCCGCCATGGCGGACGCGGTCGGCGGCGGCGGTCCAGTTCGCCCCGCTCCCGGTCACCGCCATGATGTCGACGAGGATGCGCAACGCGGCCGTGAGGTTGACGCCGCTGCCGAGCAGGACGCCCAGATTGCGGCAAAACAGGCTTGCGCGATAGAACTGGAAGGCGCTGCTGATGCCCGGCAGCCGCGAGATCCCGCTGACCAGCGCGGCGCGCACGCGCGCCTGCCGCAGCAGCCACCATGCGAGCGCAATCGTGGCCGCACTGATCAGGCTCGCCGCCGTGGCATTGGCCCGCAGGAAATCCGACACCGCGATGAAGCTGGCGAGTGCCGTATCCGACTTGCCGCCGAAATCGCCCAGCACGGTCGAGAATTGCGGCAGCACGAACAGCAGGAAGAACAGCATCACGCCGGATGCCGCGACCAGCACGAAGGCCGGATATTGCATGGCGTCGGTCAGCTTCCGCCGCATCTGCTCGGAACGCGCGCGCTCGGTCCCCAGCATCTCGAGCACCGAGTCGAGCGTGCCGGAGATTTCCCCCACCCGGACCAGGGCGATGTACATCGGCTGGAACAGGGTCGGATGATCCGCCACCGCATCGGCAAAGCTCTCGCCGGTGAGCAGGGCCGCGCGGATTTTGGCCACCACCGGACGCATCCGGCCGACATCGGCATCGCCGGACAAAAGCTCCAGGGCATCGTCGAGACGCGCGCCGGCCTTGAGCAGCAGGGCGAGATCGCGCGTGAAGGTGGTGACCTCGGCGGCACTCGGCCCGCCGAACAGGCTGCGGCCACCGGTGGCGCCGGATGCGCGCTTGTCCTCGGTGGTCTCGATCGGCAGCAGCTTGAGATATTCGATCCGCCGTGCCACCTCAGCCGCCGTCGGAGCCGAGATCGTGCCGTTCACGATCTCGCCGGCCTGGGTCAAAGCGCGATAGCGATAATTCGGCACGGCGTCACCGCACCGTTGCAACGCGGAGGATCTCGGCGGGCGAGGTCAATCCGGCGCGGCATTTGGCAACTCCGTCATCGAGCATCGTGGTCATGCCCGCCCGGATCGCCATCCTATCGATCTTCATTCCGTCGCTTCGCTCTCCGATCAGTTCGCGCAGTTCACTGGATAATTCGAGCAGCTCGAACACGCCGAGACGGCCGCGATAACCGGTCCCGCCGCAACGCTCGCAACCGCATGGCTCGTGAATGATCTCGCCTTCCCGGAATCCGAGTGCGGTGAGCCGGGGATCCTCGGTGAAATCGGCCGTTGCCAGCGGCCGCGCCGCCTTGCAGCGCTCGCACAATTGGCGGACCAGGCGCTGCGCGATCACGCCGCGCAGCACCGAACGCAGCAGATAGCCTTCGACCCCGAGGTCGAGCAGGCGCGGCACCGCGGCAGCCGCGGTCTCGGTGTGCAGCGTCGTCAGCACCAGATGCCCGGTCAGCGCCGCATGCACCGCGACATGCGCGGTCTCGGAATCTCTGACTTCACCGACCATGATGACATCAGGGTCCTGGCGAACGAAGGAGCGCAGCGCGGTGGCGAAGGTCAAGCCGATCGCCGGCTTGACCTGGGACTGGTTGACGCCGGGGATCTCGTATTCGACCGGATCCTCGATCGTCAGAATCTTGCGGCTGGGCTCATTGAGGATCGAGAGGATCGTCGCCAGCGTCGTGGTCTTGCCGCTGCCGGTCGGCCCCGTGATCACGACCATACCGTACGGCAGCTTCAGCAGCCGCCGCAGCTTGGCTTCGTCGTTCTCCGAGAATCCCAGCTTTTCGACAACCAGCAGGCCGCGATCCTTGGGCAGGATGCGGATGACGGCGGATTCGCCGTGTTGCATCGGCATGATCGCGACGCGGATATCGATGTCGGTGCGCCCGACCCGCAGCCGCGCCGCACCGTCCTGCGGCAGGCGGCGCTCGGCGATGTTGAGATTGGCGATGATCTTGATGCGGGAGACCACCGCCTGTGGCAGCACCCCCGACAGCGCCGCGACCGGCCGCAGCAGGCCATCGATGCGCAAGCGCACCATGAGGCCGGCGGAAAACGGCTCGATATGGATGTCGCTGGCGCGGAACTCGACGGCCTTCTCGATCAGATCGTTGACCGCGCGCACCACCGGCGCACCGCTGGCGAGATCGCGCAGGCTCTCGATGTCGTCTTCGCGGGGCAGCGCCGCCGTCGTATCGGTGGTCTCGGCCTCCTCGGCGCTGGAAGAGTTGTTCAGCGCGATGGCGACGTCTTCCGACGAAGCCACCTTCACTTTGATGCCGGCGCCAAGCACGATCTGCGCCGCCCGCAGCGTCGCCTGGTCGGTCGGGTCGACGACCGCCAGGACAGTGGTCCCATCGGCTGCCCGGCATGGATAGACCATGGTCTCGCGCAGGAAGCGCGGCGAGAACGCCCCGACCAGCGGTTCGGCCGAGGTCATCTCCTGCAGCGTGAGGCGGCCGAGCGCGAAGAAGCGCGCGGCTTCGTCGGCGAATTCGGTCGGTGCGAGGCTGGTGACCTCCCACAGCTTCAGTTGCCTGGCGTCGGCGCCCTGCCCGCTCCGCTCAGGCGATCCGTCGATCGGCGCCAGGTGATTGTTCTGACGAAGATAATCCACGAACCGAACGGACAGGTCGTTGGCCATTCTCGATATCCCGCCACACTATCCCGGATCAGTCCGTGCCATCCGCCGCCGCGTCGGCTCCCGGCAATTCTGCGGTTATCGATCCGAAGTGTGACAGCTGTGCGAAGTCACATCGTTCGCCTCGCTCAAGAAACCTTGACGTGGCATCGCGGACACGGCCGCGCGCCGGCTGCACAGTTGTGATGCGATGGACGGGTCGCGAACGCCGATCATGTAACCAATTTATTTCTGTCATGTTCGATCGCTAAGAGTCCCAGCGGGGTAGGACCGATCGTCGCAAGCCGTCGAAATTTCAATTAGTCAGAGCGAAGGGCCTTCATGCAACGCGTAGGCACAGTGGGCCGCTGCCCGACGATCCGCGGCGGCCTGGCAGCCATTTTTGCCCTGACGTCACTGGGGTTGCTGGCGTCCTGCAATTCCGCGACGGTCGGCGAGAGTGTGGACGCGTCCCAGGTCGACGTCACCGACAAGGTGCGATCGCTGGATCTCTTGCCGCGCCAGCCGCAACCGGTGAGCGGGCTGGCGGCGACAGGCGGCGGCCAGGGCGGCAGCGTCCGCGCGGCGATGTATGAGGGAAGCGAAGTGACTGCCGTCGCCGACGCGCGGCCGCAGCCGGCCGCGAACGGGAATGGCTTCGATCTGAATTTCGAGAGCACGCCGGTTGCGACCGTCGCCAAGGTCGTGCTCGGCGACATCCTGCATGTCGGATACACCATCGACCCGCGGGTACAGGGCACGGTGAGCCTGGTGTCGGTCCGCCCGGTGCCGAAATCCGACATGGTCTTCGTGCTTGAAAACGCGCTTCGCCTGAGCGGCGTGGTGTTGCTGAAAGATACCGCGGGCTATCGCCTGACGCCGCTCGGCGACGCCGTCGGCGGCGGCCGCGTCGATGCCGCGGCGGCCAATCCCGAACCCGGATTCGGCATCTCGGTGGTTCCCCTGCAATATGTGTCGGCCCAGACCCTGCTAAAGCTGACCGACAGCTTCGCCACCAGGGCAGGCTCTATCCGCGCCGACACGACGCGCAATCTGCTTCTGATCCAGGGCACCGGCGCCGAGCGCCGCACCGCCGTCGACACCGTGCTCAGCTTCGACGTCGACTGGATGCGCGGCCAATCGGTCGGCATCTTCCCGATCTCGAGCGGCTCGCCCGCGCCCGTCATCGCCGAGCTGGAGAAGATCGTCGATTCCGGCGAGAACGGCCTCAGCCAGAACGTCATCAAGTTCATGCCGGTCGCACGCCTCAACGCGGTGCTGGTGGTGACCAAGAAGCCGGACATGCTGCACACGGCGGCGACCTGGATCAAGCGCCTCGACCGCAACGACACCGCGCGCACCTCGGTCCATGTCTACCGCGTCAAATACGGCGATGCGCGCCAGATCGCGCGGGTTCTGACCGACATGTTCCTCGGCGGATCGTCCGGCAATTTGCTCGACAGCGCCGACAGCCAGCTCGCGCCCGGCTCCGGCACCTCGTCGACCTCGAGCGTCGCCGACCGTCTGTCCGCGAACGGCAACTCGGGCTCGAACTCGAACAGCTTTGCCTCGCGCGGCACGTCAGGGACAGGCGCAACGGGTCAGGGCCTCGGCCAGGGATTTGGCGCCGGCGGGCAAGCGAACAATCCCAATCAGGGCCAGGGCAACAATGCCGCGCTGGATAGCGGACGCGGCGCTGGCTCGGGCTCAGGCAACGGCCAGCCCGTCATGCAGGACGTACGGATCACGCCCGATGTCGTGAACAACAATCTGCTGATCTACGCCGATCAGGCCAACTACCGCATCATCGAGGCGACGCTGCAGCAGATCGACGAGCCGCAGCTCCAGGTCGCGATCGATGCGACGATCGCCGAGGTCACGCTCAACAACACTTTGTCCTATGGTGTGCAGACCTATCTCACCAGCAGGAACCTCGGCCTGAAGCCGAACGTCGGCTCGTTCACGGGCACCCAAGCCACCACGGCGCCCGCGACCACCACGGACGCGACCACCGGGGCCGTCTCCGTCGCAGGCTCGGTCACCAATGCCTTCATCAACCGCGCCTTCCCGGGCTTCAACTTCCTGATCGGATCCGAGACGCAGCCGAGCCTCATCCTAGATGCGCTGCATGCCGTCACCAGCGTCAAGGTGCTCTCCAATCCGTCGCTGGTCGTGATCAACAACCAGGTCGCGACCCTGCAGGTCGGTGACGTCGTCCCGGTGTCGACCGGCAGCGCGACGGTGCTGACCGGCAGCAACACGGTGGTCAACACCATCGACTATCGCAACACCGGCATCATCCTGCGGGTCTCACCGCGGGTCAGCGTGAACGGCACCGTGCGGCTCGATGTCGAGCAGGAGATCAGCAACGTTCCGCAGACCAGCGCGAACAGCCTGACCCCGACGGTGTCGGAGCGGAGGGTCAAGAGCCAGATCGCGGTCGCCAACGGCCAGACCGTGCTGCTGGCGGGCCTGATCAGCGAACAGCAGAGCGGCAACCGCAATGCGCTTCCCGTGCTTGACCAGATTCCCGGCCTCGGTGATGCCTTCGGACATCAGAGCAACGGCACCCAGCGCACCGAGCTGATCATCTTCATTCGCCCGCAGATCATCCGCAACGGTTCCGACGCCCAGATGGTGGCCGAGGAGCTGCGATCGAAATTGCGCGGCAACATCGCAACGACATCGACCAATGCGCCGATTACCACCGCCTACCACTGAGCCGGGCCGCACAGTGCGCCGCGTGCTCACGCAACGGACCGCCCTCTGCGCCTCGCTTGCGGTCGCGCTTTGGGGCACGACCGCGTCCGTCGCGAGCGCCGACAGCGTTGCGCGCGGAACGGCCGCCTTCCATCGCGGCGACTATGTCAGGGCGTCCCGGGAGCTTGCGCCGGCCGCCGACCGCGACAACCCAAGAGCCCTCGGCCTGCTCGGATTCATGTACGAGCACGGCTTCGGCGTCCCGCAGGCCTATGATGCTGCCGCCGATCTCTACTATCGCGGCGCGGTGCAGGGCGATCCGTTCGCGCAAGCCATGCTCGGCCTGATGTACGACAAGGGCCACGGCGTTCCGAACGATTACGTGCTGGCCTACAAATGGCTCAATCTGGCGGCGGCCCGCACCGGCGGGCGGCAGCGCGATGCCTATCTCCGATTCCGCGATGCGGTTGCCTCAAAGCTCTCGAGGAATGAGATCGTCGCCGGCCAGCGGTTTGCATTGGGATGGGTCCCCGGCCGGCCGGCGCCGGACGTGCACCTGACGATCAAGTAGTCGCCGACCGCGTAAGCCGGGGCTGCGCACAAGGCGCTGGCGATTCCGGGAAAGCGACATTTGCATTGTGCTGTCGCTTTCCCCGGCTACGCCCCCTCGCGCGTCACCTGCCGGACGAGCCCGTCGCATCGCCGAGCCCGATGACCTGGAAGGCGCTGTTCTCGTTGTAGCTCTGCTTTTCGCGCGGTTTGCGCTGCTGCTCCGGCGGATCCTGCGGCGGGCTCCCGTCACCGCCGCCATAGCCGAGCACTTCCACGATCACGACCGACGGCTGGTCATTGTTTTTTGGCGGCGGCGCCGCGGCCTGCTGGCTGGCTGCGGTGGTGTTTGACGCTGATGTCAGTGCCCCGACCGGCGGCCCCTGCACCGTCGGAATGCCGGTCGAGGTACCCTGCACCTGGATGTTGGCGGCGTTGACCACCTGCAGCGCGGCGAGGTTGACGTTGCCCGAGACACGGATGCCGGCCTCGCCCGCATCGATGGTGCCAAGCGGCGCGATCAGGTCGACGTCGCTCGGCGGCGTCCCTGGAATGGGGGCGAGCGTCGCGATGCCGGCACCACTGGCCGGTGCCGCCGGCGACAGTGTGATATTGCCATACGCGTCATAGGTGCGCAGCGGCGGCGTATAGATCACCGTCGTCTTCGAGCCGCGGCCGGCGTTGATGTCGCCGGTCGCCGACCAGGCGAGAATGTTGCCGCCGAAGGTCGTCATGATGCGGCTCTGGCCGAGCAGGATGCTGCCGAGCGAATAGATGTCGATCGGGCTGTTGCGCCCCTGCGTGATCAGGCCCGCACCAGCGCCCGGCGTCACGCCCTCGACCCCGATGATCGTCTGCCCTCCCGGATTGAGCATCTGGATGTCCCCGCCGAACTGCGTTTGAATTACTGCATCGGCCAGATACGTCGTGCCGTCGCTCCTCTTGGCGACGCCGCTGAACATGGTGATCTTGCCCAAATACGCCAGCGGATTGCCTTGTGCATCCTGATCCGGGAAAAGGGTGGCAATCGCCTGGCGACCGCGCAAATAGCTGTTGTGGCGACTGCTGTCCTCGTTGTTGTACTCGCGGCCGCTTTCCTTCAGCTCGGTATAATAGAGCTGCCGGACGAAGACGCCCTGCTGCTGCACCGGCAAGGTCAGGAGGAAGGCGAGTGCATCTTCCTTGGCGCCGGTGAAGACGTAGGACTGGCCGTTGTACGAGTAATTCCGGCTCGGCGAGAAACGCTCGCGCAACCAGTCGTACAATTCGTCGGCGTAGGTCTTGGCGACCTTGCCGCTGCCAGCGAGCGGCGTACCGTCGCCGGGAACCTGGTTGGCGGCGTTGAAATACAGCCTGGCGAAATCGGTGTAGTCAGGGCCGCTGGCGCCGACACCGGCGATCGTGACGATGCCCGCACCGCCCGCGGTGTTGGACTGATTGATGATATCGCCCGCGCTGAGCAGTGAGCCGTAATAGCCCTGGTACAGGTTGCGACCAGCCTGTAGCTGAAGCAGGCCGGGACCGACCACAGTGACCGATTGATAGAAGATGTCACGGCCGGCCTGCATCAGCGAAATGTCGTCCGGTCCGGTGTTCAGGAACACACTGGGCACGGGACCGGTGCCGACGATATCGCGGCCGGCAATGACCTCGAAGGGCTTGGCAGCGATATACCAGGTGCCGTGGGTGGGATAGAAATACTTGCCCCGATCGGGGTTCTCGGGCAGCGCCTGGCCGAGGGTGAGATCGACGATGTCGATGCCCGCGTAGACCAAGGCCGGCCGGTTATCACCTGCATGCAGGTTGGAGATCGGCAGATCCTCTCCGAAAGCGATTGGACTGATGGGATTGATCCGATTGGCGGCGTTCGCCCACGCGTTGCTGGTGCCGGCGCCGCCGGTGCCGCTGGAAAAGACGGGATTGAACGGCGTCGCCAGCGTGCTCATGTCCGCGCCCGACATCGCCACGACCTGGTCCGTCCCGTAGACCGAGCCGGCCGCCAGCAGTTCGAGTTGACCGAGAGGCGCCGGCATCAGTTCGATGAACGAATTGCCTCCGCCTGGGCCAGGCTCCGTAAACCGGATGTCGCCGTTGGCGGCCGAGACGATCAGCGTTCCCGGAAAGAAAGCCGTGCCGTTGAAGGAGACTCCACTCAATACGGTCGCATCGCCACCCGCCGCGTAGAGGTTGATCGCGGTCGCCGGCGTCCACAATGTGAAGTTCGATTGCCCGCCACTCATGAGCGTCGTGGTGCCGTCCGCATTGCGTACCGTATACGCAATGCCGTTCAGATCGACCGGCGTCGCCATGCCGACGTCACCCGCGCCGCCGAGCACGAGGTCGCCGCGCGTAACGATGCTGACACTGCCGTCGCCCGGCATGACGAGCGGCCCCGGCGTCTTGAGCGAGCGCTTCAGGACGTTGGGATCAACGGCGCGCGGATCGTACGACACCAGATAGGATCCCCAGGTGTTCGGGGCCAGTGCGCCGACGGACCCGGCACTGACGGTGGTATCGCCACGCAGGTTGGTGAACGAGCCGAAATAGTCTGGCGCCTGACCGTAAGGTGTTGTCGGCACCACCGGATTGAGTCCACCGCCAACCTTCACGACAAGATTGCCGCCACCGGTCTGCACCAGCGTGCCGTTCGGCAGAACACGGCCGGTCGAGACGACCGCCAGATCAAGGGCGGTCGAGCCATTACCTGTCACGCCGGCATTGCCGCCCGCGATCAAAGTCAGGTTGCCGCCGCCGAGCGTACCGATGCCCTGGAAGCCGATCAGTTGCAGAGTGTCCTTGTCGGCGCGGGTCTTCGCGAACGTACCGAAATTGACCCACCAGGCCGCCGGATCGGCGGAGGAGCCGCCCCCTTGCTGCCGGAGCCAGTTGGCCGTGAGATTGGAGTCGGCGAAGCGCGTGTTGCCGTCCGCGATCTGAATGTTGCCGGTGATGTCCTGCTGCGCCGTCAGCAGCAGATCGCCGCCATGTTCGGCGTACCATGCGTGTGAATTGCCGCTGCTGGTGACACCGACGAGGTCGTAGGGATTGCTGCCGTTGCCCGCCAGGATCGGCGTCGCCTGCGTACCGGCCGTATAGACACCGTATGGCGTGGCCTCGCTGAAGCTTGCGCCGGCCAACAGGTCGAGACTGCCGGTGCCGGTGCGCAGCACACTGAAGAACGTGCCGTTGCGCAACGAATTGTAAGCCGGATCGTTCAGTGTCAGGTTACCACACCCGTTGAGCGCCTGTGTCGTTTGCAACGTGCGCTGGTCGGCGGCGGCGAGATCCGCACCCGCGACGAGGCGGATCGATGCGGACAGCGAACCCGGCGCAAGCATCAAGGCCGCTGCCGACGAACCCGAACCGCCGGGGACGCCGGGGGTAACCACCGCTCCAATCGTCGGCAAATGACCTATTTCGAAGAACAGCCACCCAATCCCGGCTTCCGAAGTTCCGACATCCAGGATGGTACCAGCCGGAATAGTGGTCCCTGGGCCATATGAGTGACCAGCGGTATCGACATATGCGCCGTAAGAACTATTTAGACCCTGATAGAAATCATCATTCGGTATTGTCCAATCCGCGGTAAGCATTGCGTTGCCGGTATAACCGTAACTGGCGCTGCTCAGGCCTGTGTCGCTGGCTGACCAGAAAGAAGAAAGCGGATCTGTCGAAAGGTCGATCAGGCGATAGACCGGCGGTGTTCCTGGCGTCGACTTAAATCCATCCGAGATACTTCCCTTAACGGTCAAGTTGCCGCCGGCGCGGATCACGAGCGCCATCGGTTCGCCGGCGCCGTAGCTTGCGGAGGTCGCGTCGCGATTGGCGTTCGGCCCATAGCGGTAGCCTGCAAGATCGAGATCGCCTGACGTCGACAGGTCGCCGCTCGAGGTGATCTGGACGCCCGGCCGCAGATGGTAGGCACTGCCGAAAGCGGACAGACCAGCGACGCGCGTCGCCAATCCCGCGTTACCCAATGCAGCGTTGATGAAGGCCGTGCTCGCAATGTCGTATCCGTCGAGCGTCGCATGGGTGATGGTGCTGCCGCCCGGCAGGTCATAGGTCCAGAACGCGTTGAGCGCGATGCTGTAGGCGCCCTTGATGTTGAGCGGACCTGCCGCGTTGATGGCCATATCACCGGAGGTCTCGCCGGTGCGCTGTGCGTTCAGCACCACGTCGCCATAGGCGACGCCGTTCGGCGTGGTGAGATCCATGGTCGCGCCTGGTGACAGCGTGAGCGCACCGCCCGCCGCGGTCAGTTCGATATGACCGCGGTTCCTCGCCTCGATCGGCTGACCGTAGCTGTCGACCTGCAGCACCGTGCCGTGAACATCGAGCACGGCCGTCGGCGCAAGCGCGAGCCCGTTGCCGGCCGAGAGCCGGATCGTGCCGGGTGCGGCACCGGATGCATCGATGGTGCCGACGATGGACAGGCTGCCGTTGTCGGTGGCGATCGTGACGTTGCTGGCCTTGACGCCGTCGCCGACGACAAGATCGCCATTCCTGATGTCGAAGCCGCGCGCATCGAAGAAGCCGCCCCGGGTCAGGAGCGCATTGAGCGCGGCGAAATCCGAGCTGGACAGCCGGCCGGCGGTGACGCTGAAATCGCCGCTCGCGTAGCCATTTGTTGCCGCCCCGTTGAGCGCACCGCCGAGCGTGACCGGTCCATTCGCCGCCGCGATGCTGATCGACCCGGCACCGGCGTTGGTCGCGGAGACGTCGATCACGGAGCCGGCAAGCTGCGTCAGACCACCCTGCGCGCTGTTGAAGATCGCCGTGCCGCCGAATCCATAGACGGTCGCCGTCTGAATCGTGGACGGCCGACCAGCGAGGTCGATACGGCTTGCGCCGCCGAGTGCGATATCGCCGGTCGCGTTGACGACCAGTTTGCCGCTCGGCAACAGAATCGTGCTGTCGATCCCGACGCTGCCGCCGGTCAGGTCGATCTCGGCGCCGGCCACGGTAGATCCGGCCCCGCTCGGCGCGATGCCCGCGGGCGCGACGACGTTGAGTGCACCGCCTGCGGAATAGGCCATGATCGACTTCTGCATGCCGGTCAGCAGTGGCGTCGTCAGCGTCAGATTGCCGCCGCTGCCGCTCTGGCCGAATACGGCAGCGGGATCGGCGCTCGGCGTCTGGTAGACGAACAGCTTGCCGTTGCCGGCTGAGATGATCCTGGAGTTCCCCGTGATATTGACGTTGCTGAAGCCGTAGATCACGCGGCTCGCGGTTGTGGTGTCGAGCGAGGCGAAGCGGCCGAAGTCGATCTCGTTGGCGACGAGATTGAGCGTGCCGGCTCCCGTGCCCGGACCGCCTGCGGCGATGGCCGGCGGCGTCGCACCGCTGATGCCATTCCACGTGATCTTGTCGGCAGCGATGGTCGAGCTGTCGCCGGCGCCGCCGTAGCCACAGATCGCCGAGGTGTTCAGCACCAAATTGACACCGCTGCCGGTGGCGTCGAGCCCGGCACCGTCGAACAGGTTGACCGAATTCGCCGCGGCAAGCGTGATCGTCTTCAACGCGGGCGCATTGTGCAAGGGATCACCATTGACCAACGTGTTGAACAGCGTCTGGTCGAACAGCAGGCCGGCGGGTGCGCCGCTCGCCGCGATGGTCGCGGCGTCGCCGATGTTGATGGTGCCGACCGCGAGCGCGATGTTGCTCGATCCGAAATGGGCGGTCGGATCGATCGCGGAAGCGCCGTTTGTCACGAACGCCAGCGTCCCTTCGGAATAGAGCGACGAGCCGGCGCCGATCGTGATGGAGCCGTTGCCGACATTCGAGGGCAGGAAGTTGATGTTACCATTGGACAGCGCCAGCACAGTGAACTGGCTGACCGCATAGCTCATGCCGGTGGACACAGAATCGAACGGGACTGCGCCCTGTCCGATGGTACTGAGCGTCACGCCATTACCGACGTTGATATTGTTGCCGATAAAGAACATCTCCCCGGCGGAAAGGGAGACGCCATCGCGGATGAAAAGATCATGGCCGTAGGGCTGATTAAGGAACAGCGTGCCATTCGAGACGAAGACGGTTCCGTTGACCAGGAGGCGCGGCGCTTTGAGCGCATTGAGATCGGCAGCGCCGACCGAGGGACCAGAAAAACCTTGGGTCGGCGCGTCAGCATAGATTTCACCGACATTCAGCAACGCCACCTGGCCGGCGCTACCGCCCGGCGCGCCCTGAAACAGCGCCGTTCCGTCGAAGGTGAGCGCGGCTCCAATCGAGGTTGACCCCGGCATCTCGAACATGATCTGGAGCGTCTTGCCGTCGCTAGGCAGCAGCGGACGCACGCCGCCGAATTGCGCCACGTTGGCAAGCAGGAAATCGCTGTAATTCTGCTCGTTGAATTGCGAGTATTTGCGGACGGAGGTACCCGCGGTGATCAGCGCCGTGACCGGCAGGCTGCCCTTGATCGCGGTGTTGGCGACGCCGGTGGTGACCGAAGCGGCGTAGGTGCCATTGCCGATTGTGATGGGGTTGCCAACCGGCGTCGTGGTGCTGGCCCCGAGCTCCACGCGGTATGCGCCGGGCAGCAGCGCGTAATTGGACGGCAACAGCGTATACGTCCCGGCCGGCAGCCCTGGGACGCCGGCTGGCACGGTGATCTGCTGGCCAATCGCGGGATCACCGGCGCCGTTTTCGAGTACGATCGGCGCGTAACCTGAACCGTAGCCGGGGAGGATGGCGTAGACCTTGTCGCTCGCCTTGCTGACGGGGGTAGCGGGGTTGGCGTTGACGAGCGGCGTATTGATCACATTGACCGAGCCGCCGCGTCCGGAGACGAAGCCCGCGCCGGCGAGGGTGCCACCGCCCGACATATCGAGGATCGCGCCGCTCGCGACGCTGATCGACTGCCCATCCAGAATGATGCCGGACTGCGACCCGTTACTGTTGAAATTGGTCAGGCTGATCGCACGAACAGCGCTGCCGTTGTACGTGTAGGTGACGCCGTCGATCGTGCCGCCATAGGGGATGATCAGGCCAGCCATCGAGACGGAGGTCACGCTGCCGGGCAAAACATCAATATGCGGCGTGTAGACCGGCCAGCCCAGGCCGAAGGTCAAAAGGCCGAGCGGCGCGCGGACGATGCCGCCCTGCTCGATCACCGGCGCTTGGAACGCGAGCTGGCCGAACACGGAGAACGGTGTATCCGGAATGGTGGCGGTGGTGCGTCCGATAGTGAGCGTCGTCGTCGGATCGGAATTTCCACTGCCAGCGATGACGGTGGCAACGGAGTTGGTCGCGGGATAGATCTGTGCGGCAAGAAGCTCGAGATTTCCGCTGGTCGACAGCTGGGTCGCGACCACCCCGGGCATCGACAGGAAGCGGATGTCGCCCTGGCTGACCAGCTTGGTGGTCAGGAATCCCGGCGCGTACATGTTGTTCGGCGAACGCGCCGAAAATCCGATGAGGCCCTGGATGTCGATCTGGTTCGCGTCAGCCTCGAACGTCGCCGTGGTCGGCAAGGCCGCGCCGCCGGGATTGCGGATGCTGCCGCTGACGGTCCCATCGGGGACATTGGCCGTCGCTTCACGAAACAGGATGTAGGGCGCTGACACCTTCACGCTGCCGGCCGTGGTCGGCATCGAGGGATCGACCGGTCCAGTCACCGGAACTCCCGACGTGAACGCTGCCGCGGTCAGCGTCAGGCCGCGGCCCAGCGCCAGCGACACATTGCCGGAGAACTGCATGTAGTCGCCGGAGGTGAGCGTCAGGCTGTCGAACCCGCCGGCCTTCACCATGTCGGCGCTCACCGTGGCCTGACCGAACGCAAGATGCGACGCGCCCATGCCCGGGGCGATATCGTCCGGCAGCGCGGAAGCCGGACGTCCCTGCACCACGGTCATCAGGCTTGGTACGATCACATTGGCCGGCGCCTGGCCGTTGGGGAAGGAATTCCAGTCGAAGGTCGGCGTGGTGAGCGCGATCGAGAGGCTGCCACCGGAAGCATTGCCTCCGCCGGAGAAGGCGTGGATGTCGCCATCGAGATAGAGCCCGCTCTGCGACGCCAGCGTGATGGCGCCGCCATTCGTTGTTATTGCTTGCGGCCGGCTCGACGCTGCGGCACCGCCGGCCGCGAGATCGATTGCGACCTGCGTGCCGTCGGCATTGAGTTCGGCGCCCGGGCGCACGATCACGAAGGCGCCCCCGCCGTTAATGGTGATGGAGCCGCCGTCGGTCGCCCGTCCGAAAGCACGCCCGGATAGATCGGACGCCTGGTACGCCAGACCCGAGACGTCGAGCTTGGCGGCAGAACCGACCCAGACCGACACGCCGCGGCCATTGCCGTTCAGATCGAAGTTCCGCGCCGCCTCGGCCGTCGAACTGTAGGCATCGTTGACCAGATTGATGCTGCCGCCATGCGCGGTGAGACTGCCGAACACGTTGATCTGACCGAACGCGTCGAGCGTGATGCTCTGGCCCGGATCGACACTGACCGAGGCGCCGTCGCCAACCACGATCGCCCCGCCGCTCACGAGCGGACCGGTGCCGGACTTGATGAGCGAGCGCAGCGCGAGGCTCGCGCCGCCGCGCTGGGCGATGGTGGCCTTGACCGGATCCGCGGTGAACAGCGGCGGCGTCCACGTCGTCAACGCCGACGACGGGTCGCTGCCGGCAGCTACCGCATAGCTGTTCGCCGTGAACCGGTAGACCGGCATCGCGGCCGCAACCACGGTGTTGCTGGCGACCACAACGCCCAGCCCGCCGTTGATATCGTAGTTGGAGAAGCCGGCGGTGAAGAATGAGGGATTGAGCGCCGGCGCCGGCGTGATCTCGACCGTCTGTGGCAGCACCACGCCGGCTGGAATAACGGCTCCGACCGGATAAGTCATCGGCGTGGATTGAATTGAACCTGCGGCGTATTTGACTTGATAGGGTGCGACTGGAATGCCGTTCGGGAAGACATTGGATGGAATGACGGTTCCCGCTGGAATGCGACCCGTGCCGCTCCAGCCGGTGATCAACGTGCCGGCCGGGATCACACTGCCCGAGCCCCAATATTGCGTTTGGCCATTGGCGTCCCGGCTCTGCAGGCCGTCCATGCCTTGCGGTATGGTCCAATCCGCACCAGTCGGCGCGGTCGGCGCGGCGGATATCGTGACATCCGCCGGTATCGGCGCGTCGTAGACCAGCGTGGTGAAGTTCAGCGTCAGCGCCGTCGGCAGAGGCTGGCCTGCGGGAATCGTGAACGATTGCCTGAGCTTCACCGCAGCCGGCGCCGGCATGCCGGCCGGCAAGATGCCACCAGCCAATTCGGCGTTGTCGCCGATCAGGATGTTGCCAGGCGTCGAGATCGTCAGCGTGCCGCCACCCGTGACGCCCCAGGCGCGGATCGTCCCGTCGAGAACGAGATTTCCATTGCCCGGCGTTCCGGCATCCTGCTGGGCATTGCCTGCGATAATCGTGACGTTGCCACCCTTGCCGCCTTGCGTCTTGCCGTTGGCAAGAACGGCTCCGCCGGAGGACACGTCGATCACGCTGCCGGCCGCGAGCGTGACATTCTGAAGGGAATTGAACGTGACGTTGCCACCGTCGAGGAAGCCGAGGCCCGACGCGCTGTTCGGATTCGTCAGTGCGTTGACCCACAGGCCGCGCATATCGATGACGGCGCCGGACTCCAGCGTCAGCGCCGCGCCTCCAGCCGCGTTCGTCAGCGTGACGGTACCGTTTGCACCGTTGAGAATGTTGCTGATCGTGACGCTGCCGGACCGCGCAGTGATGCCGGCCGCGACATCGACGGTCGGAGCGATCAGCTTGACCTGCGCGCCCGATGAGAATTGCAACGGCGCATCGATCGCGATCTTGCTGGCCGTGTTGATGTTGAGGCCGCCGAGGCCAAAACTGTTGAGCGTCGGTGCGTCGAAATAGGCCGTGTTGACGCGACCGGCCGGCAGCGCCGAGGTCGGGTCCAGGCCGCCGGCGACCGGCGCAACGTTGCCGAACGACACATCGGTGGTGTAGGCGCCGGCAAGGCCATAGCTGTCATACCGCCCGAGCGCGAGCGTGCCGGCGAGCGGCACGGTGTTCTGCGTCAGCTTGTAGCCGTCGGTGACGCCGGCCGGACGTTTGGTGACCTGCTGCTCGCCATCGATCACATTGGCGAGGATCGCGCCTTCGAACACCGAGGTCGGGGTCGAGAGAACGAGACTGCCGGCGTCGCGGCCCACGGTGTAGCCGTTCTCCCAGCGCGAGCTGCCTTTGCCGAACGGGCTGAGATAGACCTCGACAACGTTCCAGTGCGCGTGATTGACGATGAAGCCATTCGCCACCGCGACATAGGTCAGGTTGGCCGGGGCATTGTCGGCATCGTAGATGCGGCCGTCATTGCCGAGCAGCAGCGTCTGCCGCACATAGCCGCTCTGATACTGCACCGCTCCGCCGGAGATGTTGAAGATCGAGCCGCGCTGCGCCACCACCTCCGGTGCCGACAGGGTGATGGTGCCGCCCACCGCGGTCCATTCGCCGATCTTGTGGCCGGTGTTGTTGAGATAGCCCGAGACCTCGAGCAACCCGCCCGCGGTGTAGTAACGGTCCGTCGCATAGCCGCCGGTGCCGGCCGGCACCAGCGTCAGATCGCGGGCGTCGATCCACAGATTGCTGTTGATGAGCGTGCCGCTATCGCGGTTCTGCGGGCTGTCGCGCAGCTCGTTGCCCTGAACGTTGACCTTGATCGAATTGGCCGACACCGGCAGCACGGTGCCGGTGGTGCCGGAGACATCGATGACCGATCCGCTTTCAGCGAACACGCGCTTGCCGGCTGCGGCCGTCACCTGGCCGCCCTGCGCCATGGTCAGCGAGCCGTTCCTGAAATCGATGGTGCCGCCCGTGACGATCTCGATGCGCGATTGATCGGGCCGATCGGACAGCGTCGAGAGATTGTCGAACTGGCCGGTCGCCAGCAGGTTTGGCTTGGCCGAGGCGATGAGGGCATCGCGCTGCGAATTGAGCGCGGTCACGCTCGGATCGATGCCGGACACCAGCGCGGCCGCCGCATCGGTCTCCGGCAGGATCAGGCTGATGCCATGATTGGTCAGCGTGACGCTGCCGGTGGCGTCGGACGCCGAGTTGAGCAGATGGATGGTGCCGCGCTGATTGACCGAGGTGGTGGAGAGCAGGATGCCATCCTGGGTGACGGCATGGCCGGCGAGCGTGATATCGCCCTGCTGGGCGAGAACGAGACCTGTGTTGGTGACCGTCCCGCTGCCGCTCCCGGGATAGAGCACCGGCGCGATCTCGTTGCCGCGCGTGGTCGAGTTCTGGTTGGTGTTGGTGCCGTAGCCGGCACGCAGGATGAAATCGTCGCCGGCCGCGAGCTGGGTCTGCCCCTTCGGCGTGGTGATGGCGCCGGCATTGTCGACCTCGGTGCCCATCAGCAGCACGAAGCCACCGCCCGCCGTGACCGAGGACGGCGCATTGGTGGTGATGAGCGCGCCGCTCTCGACCACGATCTTGCCGCCGGCGCCGGTGAAGCTCGGCAGATAATTGGTGCCGCTCTGGGTCGAATAAAGACCGTTGGCGAGGAATTGGCTGTCGGCGATATTGGCGGTTGATGCGATCAGCGAGCCGACATTGATCTGGCTCGCGCCACCGAAAATGATGCCGTTCTGGTTGATCACCAGCACCTGCCCCGGCGCGGTGATGCGGCCGAGGATCTGGCTCGGTCCGGTATTGCCGACCACGCGATTGAGCGCGGTCCAGTTGCTGGCCTGCTGGTTGAAATCGAGCGTGGTCTGGCTGCCGACGTTGAAGCTCTGCCAGTTAAGGATCGCCTGCGGAGCGGTCTGATTGACCGTGACCGTGGTCTGGCCACCGCTTGCGGCCTGGCTCGGCAGGGCGGCACCTTGCCAAAGGCTCGAGCCGGGCACAGCGCCCGGCGCAACCTGAAGGCCGCCCGGCGCGAGGCCGTTCGGCACCGCCACCTGCGGCAGCGTCGTCGATCGTTGCGAGCCGGCGGCCGCGCTACGCGCGGCGGATTGCGCGGCCTGCAACGCCTGGATGGCCTGAGTCGCCCGCGTCAGCGCGCCCTGGCTTTGCCTCGCGACGTCAGTGGCCTGCTGGGCCGCGGCAGCTGCGGCATCGCTGGCGATCGCCGGCGCGGAGCTTGTCGTCGCGAAATTGCCGAATGGACGCGCGGATGCGCCCTCAAGCCCGCTCAGCAGCAACGCCAGCGTGCTCGTTCCCGCGAGCAGCATGGAGCGGGATGCCAATCGGATCCGCTGCCGCGACGGAGGCGGCGCGACCCGACGCGGATCGAGGCGAGGACGGCGGGCAACGCGCTGACGAGACGGCATAGGAGGTCCCCTGGGAACAACGGACGGAAAGATGCGCGGATCGGATCCGCGCAGGTGCTCGTCACACGGCTTGACCGTATGCCAGGCTTCTCGTCTCCAAGGACGCCATTTGATCGGCGGGACCGAACGACAAAATCGCGGGCTGCATCACAATTCCTACGCAGACATGATGCGCGCTTTCATGGCTCGCTCGACATCAGCTCAGCAGCACGATGCCGCCGGGCAGATGTCGCGCCTTCGCGCCAAAAATTTGCTGGAACATGGTCAGGATGCCATCGACATTGTCGATTCGGAACCGGCCGTTGACGAGACGGCGTTCCAATTCCGCGTTCGTCACCATGACCTTGCCCGATCGGTAACGGTTGATTTCCGTCACGACGTTGCCGAGCGGAGCGTCATGAAAGATCAGCATTCCGTCGCGCCAGGCTGTCACATCGGCGGGATCGACCGACATGGGCGCTGCGAGACCAAGCGCTGCGTAGCTGACCTGTTGCCCCGCATGCAGCGCCGCGACGGAGCTGTGACGGGTGACCCGGACCTCGCCATCGAGACAGGTCACGCAGGTGCTGCGCGGCTCATGACGGACGTTGAACTGCGCCTGACGCGCACTCATCTCGCCGTCGCCGGCAACCACGCGCACCTCGCGACTTGCGGAGGCCGCCGCGATCACGGCTTCCCCGGTCAGAATCTCGATGCGATCCTGGCTGTTGTCGCCCGAGTGAACATTGACGCTGGTTCCGGTGTTCAGCGTCACCTTGACGCCGCCATCGATCGTGAGCTTGCGCTGCTCGCCGGCGGCGGTGCGATAATCCGCCATCACATCCTGCAGCGACGGCCACAGCTGCAGCGGAGGCGACACCACGAGATATGCGGCGGCCGACGTCGCCAGCGCGCCTCCGAGCATCGCCCGCCGCGTCATGCGCGGCTGCCGCCGGACGTCCGCCAGCATGGAATCGCCGCGCCGCTTCAACAGGTTGGCGCCGGCCGGGCCGAGCTGATCCCAGAGCAGGCTGGCCTGCGCCAGCGCCTGCGAATGGGCGCTGCTCTGGCTTCCCCAGTGCCTGGTTTCCTCGATGTCCCGCCGGGTAGCCTGCCCCGAACCAAGCCGCTGGACGCGCTCAAGCGCCTCGCTCTCGATCGCGGTCAGCTCCTCCGACGGTTCGTCGCTACGTGTCATCGATCGGGCGTTTCCCTTGGCAGCACGTCCATCCAAATACGCAACACTCTGACGCTCTCCTATCAGGACGTTTCCCGCGGCGCCGGACCGAAACGCCTTGTGACCTTTTTGTTAAACCGCTTGGCGCAATGCTCGAGCGCAGCTTTCAGCTCAAGCTCCACCAAACGCTGCGAGACCCCGAGACGCGCGGCGATTTCCCGGAGCGGCGTGCCTTCCAGGCGGGATGCGAGCAGGATCGTCCGGCGACGCGGGGTGAGCTCCTCAAGCACCTGCTCCAGATGCGCAATCTGCTCCCGCGATTCGACCTCGCGTTCCGGGCCGGGCGCCGCGTCGGCGATCTCGAGCATCGGCTGTACCTCGAACCGCTTGATGCGGCGCGTCTCCTGGCGCTCCCGGCTGATCGCAAGATTGAGCGCGCTGCGCAGCAGATAGCCGATCGGGCTGTCCACCACGCCCGGGCCGTTCTTGTCGCGAAGGTGCAGCCACGTCTCGTGAAGGGTCTCGCGGGCTCTTTCATCGCCGAGACGCCGCGCGAGGCGGCGGCGAAGCTCGTCGTAGCGCGCGACGAGCACCTGCCGAAGCGTGGTCGACGTGGTTTCCGTCATCGCGCGACCAGTCCCGGGCGCCTCGGGTCACGCGCGGCACAGTCGCCGGTCTCGGAAGGCGGCCGCGGCGAAACCGCCATCATGACGGGCTGCGGCATGTCCGGCGGCGGCGGTCGGCCGATGACGACAGCACGCAACAGGGCGGCGATCGCCTGGTCACGCGCGCTGTCATCGGTCGAGCCGAGCAGCTGGGGCTGCAGCACCTCGCCGGCATGCCCGATCCAGAACTTGAACTTGATCCGATAGCCGCCCGGCGCGGTCAGCGCTGACCGGCAGAATCCTTCCTCAATGCTGCTCTGGACGGACGCAAGATATGGCATGAAGCCACGTATCGACGCCGTCTGCGACGCGGTGGCCGCAGGCACAATCGTGAAGGCGTTCGCCGCGGCATAGACCGCGACCAGACCGGTTCCTTCGAGCAGGAGCTGCAACGCCATGTCGGGCGTCATCGATCCCTTGACGGCCTGCGCGCGGCGTGCCCCGGCCAGGGTGGCGTCGTAAACGACCTGAAGACCGGTGGCCGCGCTGTAAGCATCGAGCGCGGAGACCAGAGGCTGGCTGCCAATATCGAAGTCGACCGTTGCCGGCGTCCGAACTGATTCAAGGCTTGCGGCCATCGTTACCGTCTGGATATTCCCGGCAACGAGAGTGCCTATGACCAGGCCAAGAAAGCGCTGCCACATCCGATCATGCTTCGAGCGCAGCCCGATCTTCCGACCCATTGAACAAAGTGCATGAGGCGCCGCCTTGATCCTCAAGCCCAGCCGAACAGCACGATCTATCGGTGATCGATAGAGCTGTTCGTCAAACCCCGCGGCAGGCGCAACATAGAAACAGATTGTGACAATCTGCTAACAAGGGCGGAGACCTCGCGCCGGCCGCACCTTGCGCCGTCGCAGCCGGCGCAAGCCGATCACGATACCGCTGATCGAGACGATCGTGCCGACCGCCGACAGCAGCCAGACCACGACATCGCGCGCCGGCCAGACGCGCAGCAGAACGGAAAAATCCAGGCTGTGCAGCGCATTGAACAGCCAGCGATAGGACCGGCGGCTGCCGTCGCTGCGGTCGAGGATCTCGGCGGTGACCGGAGAGATGTGCAGCCAGGTGTGGGCGGGATCGTCGAAGCCGATCCGCAGAACGGGAAGCTCGCGCGCTTGGTGCAGCGTGTACCAGTAGGCGTCCGGTTCATCGAGCTGCCGCGCCGATATCATCGCAGCTCCCGGCATCGCGCGCCGGGCAGCCGCGACGATCTCGTCCTGCGAGAGCGTCACGGGCGCGCCGGTCACGGGATCCGCGAGGCTGCGACGGCCGCTACTGTCGTCGAGCACCATCAGCCGGCGTCCGCCGATCCAGACGAAGCGCGCCTCCACCGCCGATACCTGCGGCGGCGACTGCAAGCCGGCAACGATATCGGGTGCATCATGGCCGCCGTAGCCGACCGCGATCCCGCGCGTGGGGCCGCGGCCGGAGAACGCGCCGCCGGGATTGAGCGACAACCAGCCACTGAACATCCAGGTGAAGACGAAGATGCCGCCGACGAGGCCGGCAATATGATGCCAGGCCATCCAGCCGCGATAGGGCGAGACGGCGCCATCTGCGTAACGGCGCGTCAGCCGCAGGCGCAGAATGCCGATCCAGAATCCGGTGACGGCGACGACGAGGCAGATGCCCGATATCCACAGCACCACGTCCCGCCACAACGGCCCGTCCTTGCGCAACACGGTCGGATAGATCCAGTGCGGGATCGAGCCGAGCCAGTTCCAGACGCGCTCTCGCCGCGTGGTGTCGAGGGCGATCTCGCCGCTGCGCGACGAGACATAAAGTTCGGTGCCATCGGCGTCGCCGAGGCCGATCAGATAGAGCGGCCGCAGCGGATCGAAGCGCGCGGTGACCGTCCATTGATCGCGCGTCACGGTATCGAGCAGTTGCGGCTGCACGGCACGCGGGTGATGCCGGGCAACAGCAAGCGCCTGGTCCGGCGTGACCCGGTCGATGACGCTGCCGTCGATCGCCGAAATGGTGACGGCGGCCCCCTTCCATTCGGTCACGCGATAGACCGGAACGTCGTCCAGCATCGAGAGCCGGAGATCGCGTGGATAATGTTCCGTGCCCGCGATCGCCATCGCACGATCAGGTGCGATCTGTACCTTGCTCCAAACGATGCCAGGGAGCGCGGACAGGCGCTCGTCGTCAGTGAGGCGCGGAAACGCCACGGACATCATGACGAGGCCGGAGATGAACCACATCGCGAAGAAGAGACACGTCGCAATGCCGATCCAGCGATGGACGACATAAAGCCATCGACGCGCTCGCCGGATCAGAGCGTTGCGCATGGTCAGAACTTCACGTTGACGGACAATTCGGCGGTGCGCGGCATGCCGAGCAGCCACTGCCCCGTCCCGTTCGAGGTCACCGCGTAGACCTTGTCGAACAGATTGTAGACGCGGAACGCGACCGTGGTGCGATCATCCGGCTTCCACCTGATGCCGCCATTGACCACATTGTAGCCCGGCCGCAATTGCGTGTTGGCGAGATCGGAGTACATCGCACCGACGATCTGCACGCCGCCGTAGACCGACCAGTTGGGCGCGAAGTCCCAGGTCAGCCAGACGTTCGAGACCTGCTGCGGCACGTTGACCGGAACATTGCCATTGTAGCTGACGACCTTTCCGCCGACCACTTGGCTGTTGTTATCGTATCGGGCGCGCAGCAGCGCAAGATTAGCGTCGACGCGCCAGCCGTCGTTCAGCGCGAGCCCGATCGTTCCTTCGACCCCGCGGGATGATTGCTGGCCGATTTGCAGTGCAAGGCCGGCGGTTGGATTGCTGGGATCGGGAATGGTCAGGCCGGTCTTGACGATCTCGTAAGCAGCCAGCGTCCACTCGCCGCGGCTGCCCCAGAACGACTGCTTGACGCCGATTTCGGTCTGCTTGCCGGTCGCGAGTTGGAAGGTTTTCTGCGAGGTCGACAGCGAGATCAGGTTGCTGACCGGATCGACGCCGACCGCGTACTGACCATAGAACGCGAGGTCCTTGATCGGCTCGTACACCAACCCGGTTCGCCAGCTGGTGCCCGACAGCGTGGTTTCAAAACTGTTCGCCGGCGTCTTGTAGTCGGTGCGATCGACCTCGGGACGATCGTACCGGACGCCGGTGACGAGCGACAATTGATCGGTCAGCGACAGGCGATCTTCGGCGAACAGCGCGTATTGATTGACGATCGCGTTGAAGCCCGGCGTCGTCGCCGTGGTCGTCGCGAAGAACGATCCGGGATCGAACACGTAAGGATTGACCGTCGACGCGCCGCCATAGGGCGAATTGTTGGTGTGGGTGAAGTCGATCCGGTTGACGTCGAATCCGGCGACAAACTGGTTTGCAAGTCCGAAGACGTGACCGCTGAAGGTCGCATCCATCCGGTTGCCGAGTTGCTTCTGGTCGTGGAAGATCTCGATGTAGCTGGAGCGGTCGATCAGCTGGGTCTTCGGATTGAAGGTGTAGTTTTCGATATCGCGCCAGTGCCGCTCGCTGGTCAGGTAATACAGCGTATTGTTGATCTTGATGCCGTCGGCGACGCCCCACTCGGTCTTGAACTGGGTCCAGCTGTCCTGGTAGCGGATCGCGCTGTCCAATGCGTTGTAGTTCTTGAAGCGCAGCGCGTCCTGGATCGAGCCGTTGATCAGCGGCGTGCCGAAATAGCGCGACGGGCTGCGGTCGCCGTAATCTTCCGAGAGCGTGAAGGCGAGATTGTCCGACGCCTGCACCCGCACGGCGGCGGAGACCACCGCATTCGATGTCTTGTCGCGATCGACCCAGCCGTCCGACATGTTGCCCGTGGCGTTGATGCGGTAGGACACATTGGGATTGATCGGACCGGTGCTGTCCACCGACAGCCGTCGCGTCATGTTGCTGTCGAGCGAGACCTCGGCCTCGTTGTAGGGCGTGCCCTGCGGCTTTTTCGGAACGACGTTGATGACACCGCCGATCGCGCCCTCGCCGTACAGCACCGAGGCCGGACCGCGCAGCACTTCAACGCGTTGGGTCGACCAGGTGTCGTAGGGGAACGTCAGGGTGCCGGAGCCGATATAGAAGCGCGTGCCGTCATACAGCGTCATCACCGAGTTGCTGCCGGCAAAGCCGCGGGTGCTGAACGACAGGCCGCCATTGCCGGGCGCCGGCGTTGCGATGAACCCGGCCGCATTCTGCGTGACGGCATCAAGCACATTGTGCTGGCCGCGTTCGGCGATGGTCTGCGCCGTGATGATCTCGACGCTGGCCGGCGTCTGCAGCGGCGTCAGATTGAGGCGACTGCCGGTGCCTCCCTGTATGGTGGCGTTGAGCGTCGGCGATGCCGATCCCGATGCGCCCGACGCCGCGGGGCGCGGCGCGCCAGCGGTTGCCGCAGCCGTTGCAGGTCTGGCGCGCGGCCGCGACGACGTCGCCGAGTTGCGGCTTCGCGCCGCGGGCTTGGGCTCTGCGGATGTCGAGGGTGCGACCTCGATCGGATCGAGCGTCGTGGGTGGAGACGTTTGTGCCGAACCTTCAGCCGGCAGCAGCAGCGATGACAGGGAGCAAACGAGACCGAGGCGCCAACGGCGCGCGGCGGGAGAGGACGGAGACATGAAAGGACTCGCGGTAACGTGGCACGTCACCGCGAACGCGGACTGGCGCATTGCCCCAAAGGCAGTGCTCCGATCCCACCAGGACGCCCCCGCCCGATGTGCTCGCGTGTGACCACGACTGACGGCAGGTCTCCTGGCTCACGGGTCATCGCCTGTCGACGCCTTCCCGGGCTTGATAGCCCAGTGGCAAATTGACGAAAGGCTCGCCGTTTACAGTTGCGGGGACAGCTGCGGCATTGGGGTTACCCTCGCACCGCATTCCCTTTTGATCCCCGAAGGGAACCGTCGGCAGAAACGATAGGTGGTGCGGGATAGGCTGTCAATTCGATGCGATTGTCGCACACATGCTTTGCGGGATGATGCTGCTGCGATGACACAGCGACAGCGCGGGCCGACGCGAGGATTCTCTATTCCGTCATCCTGTGGTGCGAGCGGAGCGAGCCTCGAAGGATGCACGGCCACGCTGACGGCCGTCGACCCTTCGAGACGCGCTTCGCGCTCCTCAGGGTGACGGGAAACTGGCTTCGCATCACCCTGCTTCGACACATCCCTGCATCACCTCATCGATCTCGGCCCGCGACAGAGCGCCCATCTCGGCGATGAACACGATTCGCGTGCGTGGCACGCCGGGTGCCGGCACGCCGCCCGCGGCCAATGTCGCGCGGCCGCCGGCGAGTTGAAACACCGTCAGCCGTCCGGGCTGCTCCACCGTCTCGAACAATCCCTTCGCCCGCGCCAGCTTCGGCGCCAGTTTACCGATTGCCTGCTGCAAGCGCGGCAACCGCACCGGCCGCTCCGATGTCCAGCTCAGCGTCTCGAACCGGTCCGCTACCGGCCGTCGCGGCGCGGTCTCGCGCGGCGCTGGCAACTGATCGAGGTCCGCGGGAAACAACAGCGCTGCCGGCACCTCGCCATGCAGCGCATCGACGACCACGGCCGCCGGACGCACTGCCCGCACCGCATCGCGGATCACGGCGCACGCGGCTGCATCGGCCAGATCGACCTTGCTCAGCGCCACCACATCGGCCGCCCGCAACTGCGAGCGCAGCAGCGCATCGTCCAGCGCGGCCACCGGCTGCGTCGCGTCGACCACGCACAGCACGGTCTCGAGCGGCGCCTCCTTCCAGATCACCGGGTCCATCAGGTTGCGCACGATGTCGGCGGGATCGGCGATTCCGCTGGTCTCGATCACGATGAATTCGGGACGCGGATCGCGCCGCAGCAAGGTTGCGAGCGTGCGCAGCAGATCGCCCTCAAGTGTGCAACAGATGCAGCCATTGCTCAGGCTGACCACGCCATCGCTGGCGCCGGCGATCAGCTCCGCGTCGATATTGATCGCGCCGAAATCGTTGACCACGGCGGCGATGCGCCGGCCTTGCGCATGCGCCAGCAGATGGTTGACGACCGTGGTCTTTCCCGCCCCGAGAAAACCCGCGACCAGCAGGATCGGGACCGGCACCTCAGCCCCCGGTGACGGGCCGGCGCACCGGCCGGCCGGGCCGTGCCGCGACATCGAGCACGCCATCATTGATCAGCGGCTGGCCGCTGACCACGAGATGCCGCACACCTTCCGCCGGGCGGTTCATCGCGGAGAAGGTCGCGCGGTCGCTGAGCGTCTCGAAGTCGAACGCCACGACGTCGGCATCGGCGCCGACCTGCAACCTGCCCTTGGCGCGCATCGCCGGCGTGCTCGCGGACAGAATCTCGGCCGGAATCAGCGCGCATTTGCGGATGCCCTCCAGCAGCGACACCTTCCGGCGCTCGCGCACCCATTCGCGGATGAAGCGGGTGAAGCAGCCGGCCGAACGCGGATGCGAGGTGGCATCATCAGGCAGCGGCCAAGCGTCGCCGGTGTAGGGGCGACCGTCCGACAACGTCCACGGCATCGCGTCGGACGCGATCGCACCGCCCGGATACAGCACCGCCATGTCGAGCAGATCGCGATGATGCGCGTTGTTCTCGATATCGAGCACATGCCACAGCACCAGCGTCGAGGGTTCCGCGGCCTGCGCCGCCAGCAGCTCCTCGCGGCTGCCGAAGCGGTGACCGTCGGTCACGCGCTGCACCGAATCGTAGCCGAGGCCGTTGCGCTCCTCGAATTTGGGATCGCTGAAGAAGGTCGCCGCCAGCACGGTCGAGCCGGTGCCGTAGGGATAGGCCTCCACCGTGATCGGCAGGCCCTGCGCCTGCGCCTTGGCGATCAGCGCAACGCAGCGCTCGATATCCGTCTTGCTCGACGAGTTGAAATGGCAGATGTGCATGTGCGCGCCGGTGGCGCCGGCATAGCCGATCAGGCGGATATAGGCCTCGGCCGCGCTCTCGGGATCGATGCGGGACATGTAGGCGACGTGGGTGAAGGTCGGCACCGCATGATCAGCGGCGAGCTGGCACACCGCGGTCAGTTCCTGCACGCCCGCGCCCGGCGCATAGGCGTTGAGAATGCCGATGCCGATGCCGCCCTCATTCAGTCCGTTGGCAAGGCGCGCGAGGATGCCGCCGACCTCGCTCTCAGTCGCCACGTTCTCGATCCAGCGGCGATCGCGCATCGCTGCGCCGAATGATTCCAGCGAGCTTTCCGCATTCGAGCCGGTCATCGCGCCGATCCGCGCGAACGCCCAGTTGGCAGCCGCGCCGTAGTTCAGCACCCGCCCCTTCTCGGCCTGGCGTTTGTACCAGGATGCCACCGGCAGCACGCCGGCCTCGAGATCGAGCGATGTCGTCACCCCATCGAACGCCTGCATGCGATCGGCCGGAATGGTCTGGCCATGCGCGTGCAGGTCGATGAAGCCGGGCGCCACCACGAGGCCGGTGGCGTCGATCTGCCGCTCCGCGCCGCCGAGCCCCGTGCCGACCGCGGCGATCTTGCCGTCGACGACGGCGACGTCGCCGATCGCGTCCATCCCGCTGGCCGGATCCACCACCCGGCCGCCGCTGATCACCAAACCACCCATCTCGCCACTCCCCGCATTGTCCGACACCGGCCGATCTCTTTTCGAGCACAGAGAAGCGCATCGCACTCATCGCAGCAACCCGGCAAGGGGTCGTGGCGACATGTTCTGACGGAATATCCGCCGCGCCGTGATGGCGATTGCAGAGAGCCCCTCGTTACGTTCCGGTTGCACGCCGCGACGGCAGCCCCCGCCAAAGATCGTTGCCGGGTTTGATGCGGCTCGCCACGAGTTTCGGCGGCGTGCGGTCCCTGGCGATCGCCGCTTCGACCGCGCGCTTGAGCCTGACATTGTCGATTTGCACCAGGAATCGCCGGATGACGGCATCCTGATCCGCGCCCTGACCGGAGATCGCCGCGCACAGGTCCGCGGTCGTCCGGCGGAAGAAGTGGAAGGCGTCATCGGCCGCGCCGCCCAGCCGATCGACCTCGCCGGCCGCATTAAGCGCCTGCATCCGATCGTCGTCGTCGAGCGTCACTGCGAAGCGCAGCACGGCAAGCTGCCAGGCACGGAGCAGCCTGCTCTCGGGTTTGGTCGCGTCCTCGCGCATCAGTCGAACACCCCGCGCGCCGATGCCCCTTCGGCCGTCGAAGGAGGTCAGGCGCGGCGCGACTATCCTTGCGCGGGAATAGGTTTTCGAGGGGAGCACGCGCTCGATCGCATAGGAATCGCATAGGCGGAGCGCACAGGGTCCCAATTCGTTCAAATCCCCTCGAACTGCAGTCGCGCCAGCCGCGCATAGAGGCCGCCCGCGGCGACCAGCTCGGCGTGGGTGCCCTGCTCGACGATCCTGCCCTGGTCCATCACCAGGATGCGGTCGCAGGACAGCACGGTCGCCAGGCGATGCGCGATCACAAGCGTGGTGCGATGGCGCATCAATTCCTCCAGCGCGGTCTGCACCAACGTCTCGCTCTCGGCGTCGAGCGCCGAGGTCGCCTCGTCGAGCAGCAGCAGCGGCGCATCGCGCAGGATCGCGCGCGCGATCGCGATGCGCTGGCGCTGGCCGCCGGACAGCGTCACGCCGCGCTCGCCGAGCTGGGCGTCGAAGCCGTCGGGCAGCCGGCGCAGGAATTCGGTGGCATGGGCGAGCTCGGCGGCGCGCTCGATCTCAGCGTCGGTGGCGTCGGGCCGGCCGAACCGGATGTTGTCGCGGGCGCTCGCGGCGAATACCACGGAATCCTGCGGCACCAGCGCGATCCGCGCGCGCACGTCGGCCGGATCGGCCTGCCGGATCGGCACGCCGTCGAGCGAGATGATGCCTGATTTCGGATCGTAGAAGCGCAGCAGCAGGTGGAACAATGTGCTCTTGCCGGCGCCGGACGGACCGACGATCGCGACCTTCTCGCCGGAGCGTACCTCCAGCGATACGCCGTCGACGGCCAGCGCGTTCGGCCTAGTCGGATAGGCGAAGCTGACATTGTCGAAGCCGACATCGCCCCGCGCGGGCTGCGGCAGTGCGCGCGGCGAAGCGGGAGCCGCGATCTGCGGCCTGACGCGCAAAATCTCGAACAGCCGTTCGGCGGCGCCCGATGCGGCCGAGACCTCGCCCCAGACCTCGCTGAGCTGGCCGAGGCCGCTCGCGGCGAAGGCCGTATAAAGAATGAACTGGCCGAGCCGGCCGGGGCTGATGGCGCCGATCAGCACGTCGTGCGAGCCGACCCAGAGGATCACGACGACGCTGGCGAACACGATGAAAATGACGATCAGCGTCAGCACCGCGCGCGCCTTGGTCGAGCTGCGCGCGGCCTCATAGGCCTGCTCGACCTCGCGGGCAAAGCGCGCCTTGGCAAGCCGCTCGCCGGTATAGGCCTGCACGGTGCGGATCGCATTGACCAGCTCGCTCGCATAGGCGCTGGCATCGGCCAACGTGTCCTGGGCGTGGCGCGACAGCCGCCGCACCCAGCGACCGAACGCGACCAGCGGAATCACGATCATCGGAATCGCGAGCAGCACGAAGCCCGAGAGCCGCGGGCTCGTGATCACCATCATCGCGGCGGCGCCGAAGAACAGCATCACATTGCGCAGCGCGATCGACACCGAGGCACCGACCGCGGACTTGATCTGCGTGGTGTCGGCAGTGAGCCGCGACACCAATTCGCCCGACCGTGCGGAATCGAAGAACGAGGGCGACAGCGAGATCAGATGCGCGAACACGTCGCCCCTGAGATCGGCGACGATGCGCTCTCCGATCGTCATCACGAGGTAGTAGCGCGAGGCGCTGGCACAGGCGAGCACAGCGACGACCGCGAGCATCACGCTGAAATAGCTGTTGATCATCGCGATGCCTTCGGGCGTGAAGCCGAGGTCGATCATCCGCCGCACCGCGACCGGCACAATCAGCGTGGTGATCGCCGCGATCGTCAACGAGATCAGCGCGAGGATCGCCCGTCCCTTGTAGCGCGCCACATAGGGCGCGAGCGCAAGCAGGGGCCGCAAGCGGGCACGGCTCTTCGCCGGCTCGGTGATCTGGCTCTCGATGAAGGCCTCCTCATCGAGCAACGCATCACGCGGCGGCTCGGGGGGGCCGCGAGGGGGCTCAAGCTGTTCGGCTACACTCATATATCTAGACCGGTTCTATCGCCCCCACATAGGCCCGCCGACCCCGGCTGGCAAATCCGGTAAAGTCCCAATCCGGTGATGGGCTTAAGCTCCCCTTTCTTGGCTTGTTTTGGGGGGCTCCATGGGTTATAGAGCCGCCCAAATCCCGTACCTAGATGTCTTGAGACGGGCGCTGGCGCGCCGAAGGAACTGTCATGAAAGCCGATATTCATCCGAATTATCATACGATTAAGGTCGTCATGACCGACGGCACCGAGTACCTGACCCGCTCGACCTGGGGCAAGGAAGGCGACACGCTGAACCTCGACATCGACCCCAAGTCGCACCCGGCCTGGACCGGCGGTACCCAGCAGCTGATGGACCGCGGCGGCCGTGTCTCGCGCTTCCAGAAGAAGTTTTCGGGCTTCCTCAAGAAGGACTAAAGTCCGCTTCGGGATCGCCCTACCGATCAAACGCAAAACGCCTCCGTCTCGGGGGCGTTTTTGTTTTGGCGGTTGCCCCGATCGGTTGGCCGGACGAGCGCGCGGCTCGCTCCATGCGTCATCCTGGCGAAGGCCAGGATCCATAACCACCGCATTCGGTGATGAACGGGATCGTGGCCCGAGCGCGCGCAACAACTGAGGATTGGGGTAATGGGTCCTGGCTTTCGCCAGGACGATACTGAGTGTGTGGCACGGCCTGCATCCACAATCGTCGTCCCGGCGAAAGCCGGGACCCATATGTGGACGGCCCTCGTGGCACAAGAGCTTTCTGGGATTGGTCGGATCGCTGTCATCCATATGTCCGGCCTGTTTGATGCGATCGTGTTGATCGCTGGGCCAAGATGGTTTCCGCGACGCGAGTGCCAAACAACCTGGCGACCTTGTGAAGGCCAATGGGTCCCGCGGCTTGTCTCGCGTTCTGGATCGATCGATCATTCCATCTGCTCTTGCAGCTCCGGTTCGTCCGGCGAGCGCTACGTCCGGCCGGCCGACCTGTTAGGTGACAGCGTTCATGCGTGCGGCATCATAGCTCTCGCCGGTCGCCATCAGCTTCCAGGCGATGCGGGCCACCTTGTTGGCGAGCGCCACGGCCGCAAGCTTCGGCGGCTTGCGCCTGAGCAACGCCACGAGCCAGCGCGAGGGGTGGCCGCGCCCGAGCCTTGCCTGCCGGATCACCGCGGTCGCCCCGGCCACGAGCAGGCGACGCAGGGTCTCGTCGCCAGCGCGGGTGATCTTGCCGAGCCTGGTTTTGCCGGCGGTGGAATGGTCCTTGGGCGTCAGGCCGAGCCAGGCCGCGAACAAGCGGCCGGAGCGGAAGGCGTGCGGGTCCGGCGTCTTCATCACAAGCGAGGTCGCGATGATCGGACCGACCGAGGGGATCTGGGCCAGACGACGGCTTGTGGCGTTGGCCTGGTGCCAGGCCAGCAGCCTGGCCTCGACCGCCTTCAGCTCACCCTGCAACTGCGCATAGTCACGGCCCTGCATGGCGAACAGCTCGCGCGCCATAGCGGGAACGCTCTCGTCCTGCGTGATCCGGGCCAACAGCGGCTCGATCTTGTCCAACCCCTTCGGCGCGATCAGGCCAAACTCCGCCGCGTAGCCGCGGATCGCATTGCTGAGCTGGGTACGGCGGCCGATCAGCCCATCGCGGACACCTGCAAGCATCAGCGCGGCCTGCTGTTCGGCGCTCTTCACCGGCACAAACCGCATCCGCGGTCGGCCCATCGCTTCGCACACCCCATCCGCATCTCGCCCGTCGTTCTTGTTCCGCAGCACATAAGGCTTCACCAACTGCGGCGCTATCAGCTTCACCTCATGGCCAAGCTTGCCAAGCTCGCGCCCCCAGTAATGAGCCGCCCCGCAGGCCTCCATCCCGATCACGGTCGGCGGAAGCTTGGCAAAAAACTCAAGCACCTGCTTGCGCGACAGCTTCTTGCGCAACACCGGCTGTTCCGCCGCGTCAACTCCATGCAGCACAAAAATATGCTTCGACGTATCCATCCCAATACGGATAATCTCTCTCACGGACGGTCTCCTTGTCTGAGATTTACAACAACCTCATTCTGGCACACTGATGCCGTAGGGGGCCGTCCACACCATCAACCACAGGTTCGTGTTGTTGGAGAGGGCTGTGGCCCCAGCGTCGCGCACCAATTGCCATTTGTGGTTATGGGTCCCGGCCTGCGCCGGGACGACACTGAGTGTGTGGCCCGACTCTTGAGTCATACATCCACGCTCTCGCGACATATCCTGCCCGAGTTCTGCATCTCGTTTCGCCCTCTACTCGCAGAGGGCGCAGGGAAAGCCGGGTGCCGATCGCACCCATGGGTCCGGTGCAAATAAAAAGCACCGGAGGTCGGACCACAGGTGTAACCGGAGCATTCCGGCTTTCCCTGCGCGATGGGTTACGGCTTACTTCGTGCTCTCCCCGGCGAGACTGGGCTTGTTTGTCACCGCCTCGCGAGATGCTTCGCATCTCGCGAGGGACACCTACCACCTAGGGCGTCAGGACCACACGACTTCACCGTCCGCGTCGCGTGCTCTCGTCAGTCGCACGCTCGGCGTCCACCGCATCTCACCGCAACACCCGTGACGATGCGCAGCGCCCCTCGATCGGGTGAGACGGGCAATTCATACACCGAGTTGCGCTTCTGATAAAGCGAAATATTTTCCCGCGAGGGGCTTGCGCCGTCGGGCAACTCAGTGGCACGCGCGCGTGAGGGAGTTGCCGGCGGACGGGCTCCCTTCTGCGGGAGGGAGCCCAAGCGGCATGCTCACCTGAGCAACGCGACGCGCGACACCGGCTTTGGCTTCGATCGCCGTAACCCTAGCGATCCTGGAAGGCGAGCCGCGCGCCGAGCGCGACCAGGATGCTGCCGCCGATCCGTTGCATGATCCGCTGTGACCTGCGGGAGCGCTGCAGCCTTGCCATCACGGCGCTGGCGAAAAACACGCAGACGATATCGACTGCCGAGAACGTCAGGTTGACGATGGTGCCGAGCAGGAACAGCTGGGCCCAGACCGGCACGCTGGCCGACGCATCGACGAATTGCGGCAGGAACGCCAGGAAGAAGATCGCGGTCTTCGGATTGAGCACCTCGACGACGATGCTTTGCGCGAAGGCGCGCTCCGCGGACAGCGGCGTCAACTCGGGACGCTTTGCACTGTCGCGATCGCGGAACAGCGAGAGCCCGAGCCAGACCAGATAGGCCGCACCGGCAAGCTTCATCGCCATGAACAGCGGCGGCACCGCATGAAACAGCAGCGCGAGGCCGGCGGCCGCGGCAATGACATGGACGTAGCCGCCGAGATGCAGGCCGAGCGAGGCCATCAGCCCGGCGCGCCGGCCACCCGCCAGGGTGCGGGCCGCGGCATAGAGCATGGCCGGACCCGGGATCAGCGCGAAGGTCGCGGTCGTGACCGCAAAGGCAAGGTACAATTCCATCGGCGGCTTTCGTCAATTCGCCGGAATCATCGCCGCGACCTCGCGGTCAGCGGGATTGTCGCTGGCGCCAAGGCCGGCGATGACGCCGGCGCGATCCTCGAGCTTGCGGTTCTGACTCATCTTCTTCTTGGCGTCGATCCGTGTGATCGGCATCCGGAAGCCGACGATGCCGCGCAGCTGCGCCTTGATGAAATCATCAGGCGCATCGCTGACTTGCCAAACTTCCTGCCGCGAACTCTCGTGCAACGCGGTCAGCCGGGTCACGACATCGAGCAGGCGATCCGCATCCTCGAAGAACTCGGCCGACCCATAGGCGTGGACGGCGAGGTAGTTCCAGGTCGGCACCACCTTGCCGTGCTCGGCCTTGGTCACATACCAGGACGGCGTCACATAGGCGTCGGGTCCGGTGAAAATCGCCATCGCTTCGCCGACCGCGGGCAGCTTCCACTGCGGATTGGGCCGCGCGACATGACCGTACAGGGTGCCGTAATCGCCCTCGTTTTCGCTGAGGATCAGCGGCAGCGGCGTTCCGATCAGCCCGTCCGCGGTCGCGGTGACCAGCGTCGCGAGCTTTGAGGCCCGCATCGCGGCGTGGATCGGGCCGAGCTCATCCATCTTGAAATGCGGCGGCAGGTACATGGCAGACCTCTTGGCAAATCTCATCGAATTGTTGCTCGCACCATAGCGCCGAAGTGGCCTATGATAAGAGCCACTTTCGATCATCATGACTGGTCCACTATGCCCCGCCTGCGCGCCACCATCAGCATCCCCTCGCTGCGGGCGGTCGACCGCGCCGCCGGACAGGTCGGACGCCAGATCGCGCAGTCCCTGCGCGCAGCCATCGCCAATGGCGAACTGAAGGCCGGCGAATATCTGCCGTCGACGCGCGCGCTGTCGACCTCGCTCGGCGTGGCGCGCGGCACGGTGACGGAAGCCTTCGAGCAATTGCAGGCCGAGGGCTATCTGGAGTCGCAGGTCGGCGCCGGCACCCGCGTCGCGCCGACGCTTGCGGAACAAGCACGGCCACCCCGCCCGCCGGCTGGCCGCAGCCCGAACAAGACTGCGCCGATCGAGTTGCCGCCGCGCGCGGTGCGACTTGCCAAGGTTGTGGCGGCCTTCACGCCGATGCCCGAAGTCCCGTTTGCGATTGCGGTCCCCGGAGGCGCCGTCGCCCCTGATGACAATTGGCGCCGCCTCGGCAACCGCGTGCGGGCATCGCGCGCGGCAGCACCTGCAAGCTACGGCGATCCGCGCGGCCTGATCGAGCTACGGCAGGCGATCGTCGACTATGTGCGCAAGTCCCGCGCGGTGCATTGCGAGCCCGAGCAGGTCGTGATCACGGCCGGCACGCAGCAGGGCCTTTATCTCGCCGGCCGCGTGCTGCTGTCTGCGGGCGATCGGGTCTGGGCCGAGGATCCGGCCTATCCCGGCATGACGGCGGTGCTCGACGATCTCGATCTCGTCACCACGCGCGTGGGCGTCGATGCACAAGGCATCGACGTCGATGCGGCGATTGCCGCCTGCCCGGATGCGCGCGCGGCTTTCGTGACGCCCTCGCATCAATACCCACTGGGCATGCCGATGAGCATGGCCCGCCGCAACGCGCTGGTGGCGTGGGCCGCTCGAAGCAATGCGTGGATCATCGAGGACGACTATGACAGCGAGCTGCGCTATGCCGGTCATCCCTTCCCGTCGATGCAAGGCCTCGCGCCGTCGCGCGTGATTTATCTGGGCACGTTGAGCAAGGTGCTGTTTCCTTCGCTGCGGCTCGGCTACGTCGTGGCGCCGCTGCCGCTGATCGACGCCTTCGCCGGCGCGCGGGCGCTGCTCGACCGGCATTCACCGACCGCCGACCAGCATGTGCTGGCGGCCTACATGCGCGAGGGACTGTTCGAAGCGCATATCAGGCGCATCCGCGGCGTCTACGCCGCGCGCCGCGCGACACTGATCGCATCGCTGACGCGTCACATGCCCGATCACGTCACGCTGCAGCCGAGCGACCAGGGCATGCATCTGTTGCTGTGGCTGCCGCAAGGCTTCGATGATGTGCAAGTGGCGAAGTCAGCGCTTGCCGACAGCATCGTCGTGCGGCCGATTTCACCGATGTACGAGGCGCCAGCACGGCCCGGCCTGATGCTCGGCTTCGGCGGCTTCGAACCGGAGGAGCTGGAGGCGGCGGCGATACGACTGCAGCAGGTGATCGATCTGCACACGCCGCAGCGGCCGGCCAAGCCGCGCCGCAATGAGGCTTCACACTGAGTTGACGGTTCGAATCTTACTGCTCGAACGCAGCCTTGAGCCGGTTGAGCTGCGGCACCAGCGGGTTGCCGATCGATGATCGATCCGGCGCCGGCGCATGGATCGTGGTGTCGAGGCGGCGGACGCGCGCCTGCAGATCCATCGAGCGGGCGATCAGCTGCTGCAATTGCTCCGGCAGCTTGCTCACCATGTCGACCGGGCCGGGATCGGCGGCCGACAGCTTCACCTTGGTCTTCTCGCGATTGGCCTGGGTCAGCGTCATCTCGCCTTCCTTGACCGCGCGATGCAATAGCAGCCACGACGCGAGCTGCATCAGCCGCGTGGTCAGGCGCATGCTCTCGGTGGCATAGGTCAGGCTGACGGAGCGTTCCAGCGCCTTGGCCTCGGCACGGCCGTCGCCGTCGAGATAGGCGGCGGTCTGCTCGACCAGATCCATGCCTTCCCGGAACAGCACACCGAATGCCGCAGAATTGGTCAGCCGTTCACTGAACAGCACAAGCCCGGCTTCGTTCTGGGAACGATCGGCCATGGTTAACGCCCTCACACCATCGTAACGCCCGCTGGCATCTGACGCGCCAGCTTATGATGAACAAATCATTGCGCGGGCGCGCCGAAGAGTCCAGCCGCAACCGGATTTATGGTTTCCAACGGATAGGACGCACAAAAAAGAGCCGCCGTTTCCGGCGGCTTTGAAGTTGATAACAGGGAGGCGTCAAACAGAGTGGACAGGAGCCACTCGGTGTCCAAACGAGGACAATGCAGTCATAATCGAGAAAGCTTAACCGATCGTAAATGAACGGATTTCTTCAGGCTTTGTTTGCCATGTCGGCCATTGACCTAGTTTGGGACAGGTCCAAGTCGATCACCATGAGTCGTCCCGGCGAACGCCGGGACCCATAACCCCCAAAGCCCGCGTTGCGCGCAGCTGCGGCCCAGCCGAACGCGACAAGAAACAGCTGTGGTTGATGGTGTGGACGGCCCCCTACGGCATCAGTGTGCCAGAATGAGGTTGTTGTAAATCTCAGACAAGGAGACCGTCCGTGAGAGAGATTATCCGTATTGGGATGGATACGTCGAAGCATATTTTTGTGCTGCATGGAGTTGACGCGGCGGAACAGCCGGTGTTGCGCAAGAAGCTGTCGCGCAAGCAGGTGCTTGAGTTTTTTGCCAAGCTTCCGCCGACCGTGATCGGGATGGAGGCCTGCGGGGCGGCTCATTACTGGGGGCGCGAGCTTGGCAAGCTTGGCCATGAGGTGAAGCTGATAGCGCCGCAGTTGGTGAAGCCTTATGTGCTGCGGAACAAGAACGACGGGCGAGATGCGGATGGGGTGTGCGAAGCGATGGGCCGACCGCGGATGCGGTTTGTGCCGGTGAAGAGCGCCGAACAGCAGGCCGCGCTGATGCTTGCAGGTGTCCGCGATGGGCTGATCGGCCGCCGTACCCAGCTCAGCAATGCGATCCGCGGCTACGCGGCGGAGTTTGGCCTGATCGCGCCGAAGGGGTTGGACAAGATCGAGCCGCTGTTGGCCCGGATCACGCAGGACGAGAGCGTTCCCGCTATGGCGCGCGAGCTGTTCGCCATGCAGGGCCGTGACTATGCGCAGTTGCAGGGTGAGCTGAAGGCGGTCGAGGCCAGGCTGCTGGCCTGGCACCAGGCCAACGCCACAAGCCGTCGTCTGGCCCAGATCCCCTCGGTCGGTCCGATCATCGCGACCTCGCTTGTGATGAAGACGCCGGACCCGCACGCCTTCCGCTCCGGCCGCTTGTTCGCGGCCTGGCTCGGCCTGACGCCCAAGGACCATTCCACCGCCGGCAAAACCAGGCTCGGCAAGATCACCCGCGCTGGCGACGAGACCCTGCGTCGCCTGCTCGTGGCCGGGGCGACCGCGGTGATCCGGCAGGCAAGGCTCGGGCGCGGCCACCCCTCGCGCTGGCTCGTGGCGTTGCTCAGGCGCAAGCCGCCGAAGCTTGCGGCCGTGGCGCTCGCCAACAAGGTGGCCCGCATCGCCTGGAAGCTGATGGCGACCGGCGAGAGCTATGATGCCGCACGCATGAACGCTGTCACCTAACAAGTCGGCCGGCCGGACGTAGCGCTCGCCGGACGAACCGGAGCTGCAAGAGCAGATGGAATGATCGATCGATCCAGAACGCGAGACAAGCCGCGGGACCCATTGGCCTTCACAAGGTCGCCAGGTTGTTTGGCACTCGCGTCGCGGAAACCATCTTGGCCCAGCGATCAACACGATCGCATCAAACAGGCCGGACATATGGATGACAGCGATCCGACCAATCCCAGAAAGCTCTTGTGCCACGGGGGCCGTCCACATATGGGTCCCGGATCGCGCTCGCTTTGCTCGCTTGTCCGGGACGACGCTTGTGATGTCGCAGCGCTACGACTTGAAGAACGCGTTCGCGGCGTCCTTCGACGCGCGCTTCTTCGTCATCGCCTCTTTCAGGCGATTGACTTCGGTCGTGAGTAGCACGATGCGCTCGGTCAATTCCTCGACCGACAGCAGCGAGAGATCCTGTCCGATCTCGTGCGTGATCTTCTTCCGCGGCCGGTCCTCATCCTCAATCGGCATGTGTCCTCCCCGCGATGAATCTGGCGCCGTGCGTCCAGAGATGGTAATGTCCTTGTGCAGGAGAATTTTGCAGTGACTTTCGTGCGCGCGCAACATCTGACGCGAATGCCCAGGCCCGACTGCAAGGAGTCTGACCGGACGGGATAGTGCGCCTGCGCGCCAGGCATGAGCCGACCCAAGCCCTTCCGATCATGCGGGAGGGCTTTTTGATTTTCGGTTTGATTTCACCGGGGTTGGCATCACCAAACGCGAAAGACCTCAACCATGAGCAAAATTCTCATCACCAGCGCCCTTCCCTACGTGAATGGCGTCAAGCATCTCGGCAATCTGATTGGCTCGCTGCTGCCCGCCGACGTCCACGCCCGCTTCCGGCGGCAGACCGGTGACGACGTGCTCTTCATCTGCGCGACCGACGAGCACGGCACGCCGGCCGAGCTCGGCGCCATCGAGACCGGGCAAGATATCAGGGAGTTCTGCGATGCCCAGCATGCCGTCCAGGCCGACATCTACCGGCGCTTCGGTCTCTCCTTCGATCATTTCGGCCGCACCAGCGCGCCGCACAATCATGCGCTGACGCAGCACTTCTAGCGCCGCCTCGATGCAGCCGGGCTGATCGAGGCGCGCTCGTCGCGGCAGGTGTGGTCGCCGGCCGACCGGCGCTTCCTGCCCGACCGCTACGTGCTCGGCACCTGCCCGCATTGCGGCGATGGATCGGCGCGTGGCGATCAGTGCGACCATTGCGGCACGCTGCTTGACCCGCCGGAGCTGATTGACCCGCGCTCGGCGCTATCAGGCGACCGCGCGCTCGAGAGCCGCGACAGCCGTCATCTGTTCCTGCGCCAGTCCCAGCTTGTCGACAGCATCGGCGCCTGGATCGACAGCCGCACCGGATGGCCGCCTTTCGTGGTGTCGACCGCGAAGAGCTGGCTCAATGCCGAGCTGCGCGATCGCTGCATCACGCGCGACCTCACTTGGGGCATCGCAGTTCCGCGCCAGGGTTTTGACGGCAAGGTGTTCTACGTCTGGTTCGATGCGCCGATCGGCTACATCGCGGCCACCCAGGAATGGGCCGACGCCGCGCGCGGCCGCGACTAGCGGCAATGGTGGTGGGAATGGCGTTTCGCTTCGTTGGAAAAGGCGGTATGCCACAAGCCAATCCTATTCACTGACCAGGAACGAACCATGCCAAACCTGCCCGCGCAAATGACCGTCGTTGCCATCAGCAAGCCAGGTGGCCCGGAGGTGCTGGTGCCGGAGACCCGCGCGCTGCCGGTGCCGGGTCCCGGCGAAATCCTGGTCAAGGTCGCGGCCGCCGGCGTCAACCGCCCGGACGTCGCGCAGCGCTCCGGCTCCTATCCGCCGCCGCCCGGCGCGAGCGACCTGCCCGGCCTCGAGATCGCAGGCGAAGTGGTCGCGCTCGGCGAAGGCGCAAAGCACAAGATCGGCGACAAGGTGATGTCGCTCGTCGCAGGCGGCGGCTACGCGCAATATTGCATCGCGCAGGACGCGCAGGCGATGACCGTGCCGCCGCAGCTCACGATGCAGGAAGCCGGCGCGATTCCGGAAACGCTGATGACGGTGTGGCACAACGTGTTCGAGCGCGGCGCGCTGCAAGCCGGCGAGACGCTGCTGATTCACGGCGGCTCGTCGGGCATCGGCACGATGGCGATCCAGCTTGCCAAGGCGTTCGGCGCCAAGGTGATCGTGACCGTCGGCTCGCAGGACAAGGCCGACGCCTGCCTCAAGCTCGGCGCCGATTACGCGGTCAACTACAAGACCGAGGACTTTGTCGAGGCGGTGAAGAAGGCGACTGGCGGCAACGGCGCCAATGTCATTCTCGACATGGTGGGCGGCGACTATATCGACCGGAACTACGACGCCGCCGCGGTCGAAGGCCGTATCGTCCAGATCGCGTTCCTGTCGGGAACACCGAAGGCCACGGCCAATTTCGCCAAGCTGATGGTCAAGCGGCTGCACCACACCGGCTCGACCCTTCGCCCCCGTAGTAATGCGGACAAGGCGGCAATGGTGGCGGCGATCGAGGCAAAGGTGTTGCCGTTGTTGCGCGAAGGACGCGTCAAACCGCTGATGGACAGCACATTCCCGCTGGAAAAGGCCGCGGACGCGCACCGGCGCATGGAGACCAGCGAACATATTGGCAAAATTGTGTTGGTGGTTTAACTCTCGCAGCGGAAGCAGGGGCGGAAACCCTTTGATTCCCTTCGCTTTCGTGTCATTTATCGCGCCACCTCCGGGCCGGTCGCCGGGCCCGGGCAGTTTGTCGATCGCGGAGTACTGACATTGCGTCTGATCAGGTGCCTTGCGCTGCTGGCGCTGGGCCTCATGATGTTTGCCGCTGCGCCTGACGCGTATGCGATCGACGCGGTCAGCGTGCGCAGCGATGCGCCGGCGATCGACCTCACCGCGGTTCTCGACCATCAGCGCAGCGAAACCGACCGCATTCAGGTCTCCACCGCACCGGGAACCGACGGCATCGTGCGCCGCATCGAAGTTCGCGCCCGCGAGGGCGGTCAGAACTGGGTGGTGTTCGCACTCGCCAACAACACCGACGACCAGCTCGACCGCCTGATCGTCGCGCCGCACTATCGCATCGTGTCATCAGGCCTGTTGTGGCCCGACCTCGGCCTGTCGCGTATCGCCACCATCACGCCGTCGGTCGGTGATCGTCCCGAGCGGCAGGAGAGCCCGACCGCCGACGTGTTCCGCATCACGCTCGATCCCGGCGCTGTCGTCACCTATGTCGCGGAACTGCGCACCGACAAGCTGCCGCAGCTCTATCTGTGGGAACCCGACGCCTACAAGGACAAGGTCAACTCGTTCACGCTGTACCAGGGCATCGTGATCGGCATCTCGGGCCTGCTCGCGCTCGTGCTCACGATCTTGTTTGTGGTCAAGGGCAGCATCATGTTCCCCGCTGCCGCGGCGCTGGCCTGGGCGGTGCTGGTCTATATCGGCGTCGACTTCGGCTTCTGGGGCAAGGTGCTCGACATGTCGAACAACGCCGAGCGCGTCTGGCGCGCGGCGGGCGAGGCGATCCTCGCGGCGACACTGCTGGTGTTCCTGTTCGCCTATCTGAATTTGAGCAGATGGCACGTCCGCTACTCGCACATCACGATCGGCTGGCTCGTCTTCCTCGGCTCGCTGGTTGCGCTGGCGCTGTTCGATCCGGCGGTCGCCTCCGGCATCGCGCGGATGTCGCTGGTCATGATCGCCTTCGCCGGCTTCGCGCTGATCGTCTATCTGTCGACCCACGGCTTCGACCGCGCGGTGCTGCTGATCCCGACCTGGTTCCTGCTGGTGGTCTGGGTGGTCGCGGCCGGCATGACAGTCGCAGGTTCCGTTACCAACGACATCGTCGGCCCGGCCCTGCTTGGCGGCCTGGTGCTGATCGTCATGCTGATCGGCTTTACGGTGATGCAGCACGCCTTCGCCGGCGGCGGCGCCACCACCGGCGTGGTCTCCGATGTCGAGCGTCGCGCCCTGGCGCTGACTGGCTCCGGCGATCTGATCTGGGACTGGGACGTGTCCGCCGACAAGGTGTTCACCAGCCCGGAGACCGAGGCCCTGCTCGGCCTGAAGCGCGGCACGCTGGAAGGCCCGGCGGCGAAATGGCTCGAGGTACTGCACCCGCTCGACCAGGACCGCTTCCGCGCCGCGCTCGACAGCGTACTCGACCAGCGCCGCGGCCGCCTGGTGCAGGATTTCCGGCTGCGCACGCCCGACGGCCACTTCATGTGGTTCGCGCTGAAGGCGCGGCCCGTGGTCGGCTCCGACGGCGAGGTCTCGCGCGTGGTCGGCACCCTGACGGACGTTACCGAGTTCAAGAACTCCGAAGAGCGGATGCTGCATGACTCCGTGCACGACAATCTGACTGGGCTGCCGAACCGCCGGCTGTTCATGGACCGCCTCGGCGCGGTGGCGAACCTCGCCAAGACCATGCCGAACCTGCGGCCGACCTTGATGGTGATCGACCTCGACCGCTTCAAGCAGGTCAACGATTCCGTCGGCATCGCGGTCGGCGATTCCATCCTGCTGACGCTGGCGCGCCGGCTGACCCGCATCCTCAAGCCGCAGGACACGCTGGCGCGCATGGCCGGCGATCAGTTCGGCCTGATCCTGCTGTCGGAGCAGGACCCGGCGCGGATCACCAACTTCGCCGAAACCATCCGCAAAACCATCCGCGCCCCGATCGCGTTCAACGACCGCGAGATCTTCCTGACCGCGTCGATCGGCCTTGCGCTGTCCGATCCGGCGGCGCCGCTGACCGACGAGATCATCAAGGACGCCGAGCTTGCGATGTATCATTCCAAGCGGATCGGCGGCGACCGCATCGACGTCTACAAGCCGGCGATGCGGGCGCGGAAGACCGACCGCCTGACCCTGGAGAGCGACCTGCGCCGCGCCATCGAGCGGCAGGAGATCACGATCCTGTACCAGCCGATCGTGCGGTTGGAAGATCGCGCGATCGCCGGCTTCGAGGCGCTGGCGCGCTGGGACCATCCCAAGCTCGGCCGGATGTCGCCGTCGGAGTTCATCAACGTCGCCGAGGAGACCGGCCTGATCGTCGATCTCGGCATGTTCGTGATGGACCAGACCGCGCGCCAGCTCGCGGTGTGGCAGCGCGCGATGCGCGCACGCGAGCCGATCTTCGCATCGGTCAACGTGTCGTCGCGGCAATTGCTGCGCCACGATTTGATCCACGATATCAGAACCGTGCTGTCGCGCTCCTCGGTGGCGCGCGGCACGCTGAAGCTGGAGCTGACGGAATCGCTGGTCATGGAGAACCCGGAGCACGCGGCCCAGATGCTGGCGCGGATCCGCGAGCTCGGCACCGGGCTGTCGCTCGACGATTTCGGCACCGGACACTCCTCGCTGTCCTACCTGCAGCGCTTCCCGTTCGACACCATCAAGATCGACCAGTCCTTCGTCCGCACCACCAGCCGCGGCACCCGCCCGGTGATCCTGAAATCGATCATCGCGCTGGCGCACGATCTCGGCATGGAAGTGGTCGCGGAAGGCGCCGAGACGGATTCGGACGCCGTCGAGCTCTACCAGCTCGGCTGCGAATATGCGCAGGGCTTTGCCTTCGGCGAGCCGATGGACGCCGACGCCGCCACGCGCCTGCTCACCGAGGAACGGCTGGAAGCCGCAAGCTAAAGCGCTATCAAGTAAGTTAGCATTGGTCCTGCCGCGGACTCACTGCACCTCGCCCGCTTGCGGGGGAGGTCGCATCGCATCGAAGATGCGTTGCGGGTGGGGGCTCTCTCCGCGATGCGACTCGTGGAGAGAGCCCCCACCCCAGCCCTCCCCCGCAAGCGGGAGAGGGAGCGCACCTTCGTCGCGGTTACTGTCCGACCTCTCAGGATCGCGCCTTAGCGCGGCTTCGGCATTCGCTTGAACCTGACGCTCCTGCCGTCGGCCTGACGGGTGGCGATGTAGCCGGCGTCGAGGCAGGCTTCGCGCTGCGGCATCTTCTCCTGCGGGCTGCGCAGGGTTTCCCACCACGACGCCCGGTGCGCGGCGCGCGGCAGCGCCGCATCGATGATCGCCTCGATCTCGTCGAAGGTCAGCACGAATTCGGGCAAATGCTGCTTCTTCAGATAATCCCGCAGCGCGTCGTAGTCGTTCACAACATCCTCGATGACAAAAAGCCAGGGTCCGGCAACCACCCGTTAACCCATTCGGCGGCCGCTGTCGCCATTTAAGGCGACAACAAGATTTCCCGTTGCATGACGGCACTTTGGAGCGGGACATGCCATTTCAACGGGGAAACGACGCAAGGCGGCGCTGGCGGCTATCGGCCAAGCTGCTGATCGCAGCGTCCGTTGCGACCGTCCTCGGCTTTTCCGCGGTCTGCGCCGGCGTGATGTTCGACATGCGCCGCGGCGAGGAACAGCTGGCTCGCCGCACCCTGGAGAATTTGGCGTCAGGCATCGAGGCCGACATCAGCCGCAACGTCGAGCTCTACGACCTGTCGCTGCGCGCGGTCGCCAGCAATCTGGAAATGCCGGAGATCCGCGGCGTCAGCAAGGAACTGCGCCAGCTGATCCTGTTCGATCACGCCGCGACCGCAAAGCATTTCGGCGCGATCCAGGTGTTCGACACCAAGGGCAATCTGACCATCGACGCGGCGAGCCTCGATCCGCAGCCAGAGAACCGCAGCGACGAGGAGTATTTCGCCATCCAGCGTGACCATCCCGACACCGGGCTGTATGTCAGCCGGCCGATGCTGCATCGCGGCGCCTACGCCATCGTGCTGAGCCGGCGCATCGCCGGCGACGACGGCCGCTTCCTCGGCGTCGTGGTCGGCTCGATCCGCTTCAGCTACTTCCACGATCTGTTCGGGCGGCTGAACCTCACGCCGGGCGACACCATCACGGTGTTGCGCAGCGACCGCACCATCATCATGCGGACGCCGTTCGATCTCGACGTAATCGGCAAGAACCTCGCTGAGCAGCTGGACTGGAGATCCGAGAACCTGAAGGTGGGCGGCGCGTTCTCCGGCAAGGGCCCGGTCGACGACACGCCGCGGCTCTATGTCAGGCGCAGCAGCAGCAGCGGGCCGCTTTACGTCGTGGTCGGCAAGCCGCTCGAAGCCGTCTTCAATCTGTGGCGCACCGAGGCGATCCGGATCGGCACGATCATGGCCGTTCTGGTGCTGTTCGTGCTCAGCGCGACGCTGGTGCTGGCCCGCGAGATCGTCCGCCGCGCCGACGCCGAGGACAAGCTCGAGGAGCTGGCGACCACCGACGCGCTCACCGGCCTGAAGAACCGGCGCAAGTTCGATGCCGAGATCGACCGCGAATGGCGCCGCGCCGGCCGCTACGGCCAGCCGGTCGCTCTGCTGATGATCGATGCCGATCACTTCAAGGCCTATAACGACACCTATGGGCATCAGGCCGGCGATCAGGTGCTGGTGGGAATCGCGATCTGCATTTCCGATGCGGTGCGCCGCGCCGGCGATTGCCCGGCGCGCTTCGGCGGCGAGGAATTCGCCGTGCTGCTGCCCAACATGACCGCGCTCGAGGCCTTCAACCTGGCAGAAACCATCCGCGGCAAGGTCCAGCAATGGTGCGAGGGTGAGCTGATCACGACGGTGAGCATCGGCGTCGCCAGCATCCGGCCGCTCGCCGGCCAGCCATGGTCCGACCTGATCGAAGCCGCCGACAAGGCGCTCTACGCCGCCAAGGCCAACGGCCGCAACCAGTCGGTGCTCGCCACCGTGTCGAAGATCGCGCTGGTGGCGTGAGCGAGTCGTGCCCGATGTCGCGCCACATCCCCTGCGTCGTCCCGGCAAAGGCCGGGACCCATATGTGGACGGCCCCCGTGGCACAAGAGCTTTCTGGGATTGATCGGATCGCTTGCATCCATATGTCCGGCCTGTTGAGTGCGATCGAATGGATCGCTGGCCAAGATGGTGTGCGCGATGCGAGTTCCAAACAACCACGCGACCTGTTGACGGCCGATGGGTCCCACGGATTGTCTCGCATCGTTGCTCGATCGATCGCTCCATCTGCTCTTGCAGCTCCGGGTCGGCTGACGAGCGAGCCCGCCAGCCGGCCAATCTGTTAAGCGGTACCCGTCGTCGCGGCATTCAGCCGTGCGGCGTCATAACTCTCACCCGTCACCATCAGCTTCCAGACGATGCGCGCCACCTTGTTGGCGAGCGCTACGGCCGCAAGCTTCGGCGGCTTACGCTTGATCAGCGCCAGCAGCCAGCGCGAGTGATGACCGCGCCCCCGCCTGGCCTGCTGGATCACCGCCGTGGCCCCGACGACCAGCAGACGGCGCAGGTCCTGGTCGCCCGCCCGGGTAATCTTGCCGAGCCTGGTCTTGCCTGCGGTGGAATGGTCCTTGGGCGTGAGGCCGAGCCAAGCCGCAAAGTGACGACCGGAGCGGAACGCGCCCGGATCAGGTGTCTTCATCACCAGCATCGTTGCAATGATCGGACCGACCGAGGGGATCTGAGCCAGGCGCCGGCCCGTGGCATCGCCGCGGTGCCAGGCCATCAGCCTGGCCTCAACCACCTCCAACTCGCCCTCAAGCCTGACGCACTCCCGGCCCAGCACGACAAACAGCTCGCGCGCCAGAGCGGGAAGCGTCTCGTCCTGCGCGATCCGCGCCAGCAGTGGTTCGATCGCGTCCAGTCCCTTGGGCGCGATCAGGCCATACTCCGCCGCATGGCCGCGGATCGTGTTGGTCAATTGGGTGCGCCGGGCGATCAGTCCGTCGCGGACCCCCATCAGCATCAGCGCAGCCTGCTGCTCGGCCGTCTTCACCGGCACAAAGCGCATGCTCGGCCGGCTCATCGCTTCACACAGGCCTTCTGCATCACGCCCGTCATTCTTGTTCCGCATCACGTAGGGTTTAACCAATTGCGGCGCCATCAGCTTCACCTCGTGACCGAGCTTGGAAAGCTCGCGCGCCCAATATTGCGACGCCCCGCAGGCCTCCATCCCGATCACCGTCGGCGGCAATTTGGCGAAGAACTCCAGCACGAGTTTGCGCGAAAGCTTCTTGCGTAAGACCGGCTGCTCGGACGCATCAACCCCATGCAGCACAAAAATATGCTTCGACGTATCCATCCCAATGCGGATAATCTGGTTCACGGACGGCTCCCATGTCTGAGATTTGCAACAACCTCATTCTGGCACACTGATGCCGTAGGGGGCCGTCCACACCATCAACCACCGCATGTGATTGTAAGCGGGATTGTGGCCGCAGCGTCACGCAACAACGAGCATTCGGGGTAATGGGTCCCGGCCTCCGCCGGGACGACGGTGAGAATGTGGCACGTCCTTTGACTCGCGCGGCGCTGCATCCGGGGCTTGCTGCAATCATCGCTGCATCAGCGAGCAAAAGCGCGCGGCCCCGCCGTGGCACCGCCAACTCAACCGCGATGCTTCTTCTTTGGCTTCTTGCCGAACTTCGGCTTCGCCGCCGACACGTCTGGCCAGTGTCCAGGCTGGCCGGGTTTGTTCCGATGCTGCTTTTTCTTTCCGAACCTTGGCTCATCGCCAGATTTCGGCTTCGCGCCCTTTCCGTCCCGATTGAATCGGAAGGGAGCTCCGGATTCCTGCCTTGGCGCGTAGTCTTCACGCGAACGGCCCGCGCCTTCGCTCGAAAACACTCTCGCCTCGCGATCCGGCTTGCCGCGTCGCTTGGCTGCCGCCTCATCACGCGGCTCGTCGCGGCGCGGTGCGCTGTGGCCGCCGTCATCCTTGTCACGCCAAGAATCGTGCCTGGGCTTGCGGGCCGGCTTGTCCGAGGGCGCCTGCCGCTGCGGAGCGTCAGCCAGCGGCTCGATGCGGATGGTGTCTTCCTTGTCCGGACGCTTGATCTTGACAGCGAAGGAATCCGCGACCCGCGCAGCGATCTCGAACTCGGTGGTCGTATCCAGGATCTTGATGGCGCCGATGTCGTGCTTGTCGATGCCGCCGCGACGACAGATCATCGGCAACAGCCAGCGGGCTTCGGCATTCTTTCTGCGTCCGATCGAGGCGCGGAACCAGACGCTGGCCTCCTCCATGCCGTGACGCGGGGAAGCCTTGCCGGCCTTCGATCGCGGCCCGGCAGGACGATCCTCGCGGCGCGAGGTGCGCTCGCCGCGGCGATCGTCCCGGCCCCGTCCCTCGCCGGGATCGAGAATGTCTTCGGGCGCAGGCAGCCGCGCGCGATAAAACCGGGCAAGCGCCGCGGCGATCTCCTCGGGCGACCGCTCGGCAAGCAAGGCTTGTGCGAGCACCTGATCGTCGGAGCTCATCTCCTCGGAGAACACCGCATCCTGCAGCAGGCGGTCATGGTCGAGCTTGCGGATCTCATCCGCCTGCGGCGCAGAACCCCAGACCACATCGATGCCGGCCAGATCCAGCAGCAGCTCGGCGCGCCGCCGCCGTGCCGGCGGCACCAGCAGGATGCTGACCCCCTTGCGGCCGGCGCGGCCGGTGCGGCCTGAGCGATGCTGCATGACCTCCGGGTCTTTCGGCAGATCGGCATGAATGACGAGGTCGAGGCTCGGCAGGTCGATGCCGCGCGCCGCCACGTCGGTCGCGACACAGACCCTGGACCGTCCGTCACGCAACGCCTGCAGCGCCTGGGTGCGCTCGTTCTGGGTCATTTCGCCTGACAGCGAGGCCACGGAGAACCCGCGCTCCAGCAGCGCCGCCTGCAAATGCCTGACGGCTTCTCGCGTGTTGCAAAACACCAGCGCGCTCGGCGCCTCATGGAAGCGCAGCACGTTGACGACCGCGTGCTCGACATCGTCGGCGGCCACCCGGATGGCACGGTACTCGATATCGGCGTGGCCGCCCTCGTCGCCCGCGACCTCGATCCGGAACGCCTGCTGCTGATACTGCTTGGCCAGCGCGACGATGCCGCGCGGAAACGTCGCCGAGAACAGCAAAGTGCGGCGCGTGTCAGGCGTGGTCTCGAGAATGAACTCCATGTCCTCGCGGAAGCCGAGATTGAGCATCTCATCGGCCTCGTCGAGGACGACGACCCGCAATCCTGAAATATCGAGACGGCCGCGCCGCAAATGGTCGCACAACCGGCCGGGCGTGCCGACCACGATGTGGGCGCCTGCGGCAAGCTCGCGCTGCTCGCGGCGCGGGTCCATGCCACCGACGCAGGAAACGACGCGACCGTCCGCGTGCTCATAGAGCCAGGCGAGCTCGCGCTGAACCTGCAAGGCGAGCTCCCGCGTCGGCGCGACGATCAGCGCCAGCGGTGCGGCGGCCGGCTCGAACCGCTCGGCGCCGTCGAGCAGATCTTTTGCCATGGCCAATCCGTAGGCAACGGTCTTGCCCGAACCGGTTTGGGCCGAAACGAGAAGATCACGGTCGACGGCGTCGTCCGCGAGCACGGCGAGCTGGACAGGGGTCGGCTGATCGTAGTTGCGCTCAGCCAAGGCGCGGGCGAGCGGCGAACTTGTGGTCGGAAAGGGCACGGGATGGGAAACCTTGATTGGTCCGGGTGCAGAACGTCGAGCAGGACGACCTGAGGCTGCGTACCCGGCAGGCGGCACGGCCGCATGACGATTTGGGCTGCTTTACGCCAAGAACAACCAAACCGCCATGCCCCCAAGGCCCCCCAAGCCGGAAAAGGTGCCGGATCAGGCCGGTTGTCCGACCGGGGCCTGGCTGCCGGCGATCCTGTCCATCAATCCGGACAGCCGCGACGGCGGCGGGCTCGTTGCGGCAATCAGGCCGCCCGCCCCGCGCAACGCGTCCGGCACGAATTCGCAGGCCAAAAGGCGATCGCGCTGATACGGGCCGGGCATGCGGAGCGCGCCGGTTTTCGCCGCCGAGAAGCCGAAGCGGTCATAATAGGCTGCATCGCCGACGAGGATGACGGCGCGGTGGCCGAGCCGCTGCGCCCGCTGCAAGGCCTGCCGCATCAGCGCGGCGCCGATGCCGAGACACCGTGCATCCTCCGCCACCGCGAGCGGGCCGAGCAGCAGGCAGGCGTGACCGGTGCCGATCACGACCGGCCACAGCCTTAACGTGCCGACCAGCCGGCCGCCGCGCCGGGCGACCAGGGCAAGGCCGCGCGCCGGCTTGCGCCCTTCGCGCAGCCGCTCCGAGGTCTTGGCGAAGCGGCCAGGGCCGAACGCGGCATCGAGCAGGGCTTCGCGCGCCGCCACGTCGGAACGGCGCTCCCGGCGGATCGCGATCCGTTCGCGGTTCGGGGAACCAAGCAGCGGCATCACGCGACCCTCGCCAGATAGATGAAGACCTCGTCGAGGTCCCGGCACTTGAAGCGCTCGGCGAGCTCGCCCGGACGCCCCATCGCGACGACGCGGCCGCGGCTCATGATGACGACGAAGTCGCAGAGCTGCTCGACCTCGGTCATGTTGTGCGAGGACAGCAGGATGGTGGCACCGCGGCGCTTTTGATAGGCGCGCAGCCGGCTGCGCACCCACTCGGCACGGTCAGGATCGAGCGATGCCGTCGGCTCGTCGAGCAACAGCACGTCCGGATCGTTGATCAGCGCCTTCGCGACGGCGACGCGGGTCTTCTGGCCGGCCGAGAGCCGCCCGGTGACGCGGTCGAGCACGTCGCCGAGCTCGAAATCCTCGATCAGTTCCTCGATCCGCGCCTTGAGATTGGCGACGCCATAGAGCCGGCCGAATACCGTCAGGTTCTGCCGCACGGTGAGCCGTCCCGGCAACGCGACATAGGGGCTTTCGAAATTCATCCGGCTGAGCACCTTGTGACGCTCGGTCGCCATGTCGTGGCCCAGCACGATGGCGCGGCCGAAGCTTGGCACCACCAGGCCCATGATCATGGCGATGGTGGTGGTCTTGCCGGCGCCGTTGCCGCCGAGCAGGCCGACGGTCCAGCCCTTCGGCACGTTGAAGTTCACGTCGTCGACGGCCCAATGGGAGCGGTACTTCTTGCAGAGGTCTTCGACCGCGATGGCTGGCGCCTCATCGATACCGAGGCTGTCGGGCGCATTGTCCTGCGCGGGCGTGGTGTTTGGCGACACCGGTGTCAGATGTCTGCGGGGCAAAAAGCGTTCGATGCGGCTCATGGATGTCTCCCCTTACTCGCCCATGGTGAGCAGGCCGCCCTTGTGGCGGGCGCTCTGCAACAGGGCAACGAATGTGGCGAAGCCGATGCCGAGATAGACGGCATTGAGCGCGAGGCCTTCGATCATCAGGTCGGTACGGAAGGTGCCGTCGAGCAACACGGCGCGCATGCCCTCGAACACATAGGTCGGCGTCAGCGACCAGGCGACCGGATGCAGCCAGGCCGGCAGCGCCTCGACCGGGTAGTAGACGCAGCACAGCGGCAGCAGCACGATCATGATCGAGTAGGCGAGGCTTTCGGCGCCGAGGCCCTGGCGGATCACGAGGCCGGCGACGACGAGCCCGATCGCCCAGCTGGTCAGCACGAGGTTGAAGAAGAACGCGATCAACCCCGGCCCCATCGCATAGACGTTGAAGCCGAACAGCAGCAGCGTCAGCAATGTCACCGGCAACGTGCCGATCACGAGCCGGATCAGGCTCATCAGCATCAGCGAGGCCGCAAGCTCGAAAGGCTGCAACGGGCTCATCATCAGGTTGGCGAGATTGCGCGACCAGATCTCCTCCAGGAAGGTGAAGGTGAAGCCGAGCTGGCCGCGAAACAGCACGTCCCAGAGCAGGACGGCGCCGAGCAGCAGGCCGGCAGTCGAGGCCATCGCCGACTTGCTCTGATAGAGGTAGGTGTAGAGGAAACCCCACACCAGCATCTGCATCGCCGGCCAGTAGACGATCTCGAGCAGCCGGAGCCATGACGAGCGCAGGATGTAGTAATAGCGCGCCGTCATGGCGGCGATGCGGTTCAATGACTGTGTCATGGCATCCACCCGTGCGGCCGGCATTAGTCGATCTCGCGGCGGATCGGGCGGCGCTTGCCGACCTTGGGCGGAAACGCCAGCAGCGCGTTGGCCTGCACCCGGACCGGATGCTCGAGGCAGGCCGCGAGCAGATCCTCGAGATGCGCGACCGAGCCGTGCAGACGTGACATCGGCGTATCCTGGCCGAGCACGACGCGCGCCTCGACGAGGTCGACGCCGCGTTGCACGATCTCGAACTGTGCCAGATGCAGATTGCAATCGAACATCCAGCGATAGGTCGCATCCAGGATGCTGCCGGCCGGGACCTTGCGGCCGTCGCGGTTGACGAAGGCGTCGTTGAGCCGGCCGTCGATGCTCGCGATCTGCGACCAGTTGATATCAGACGGCGCGGGATTGGCGGGCTGGGTGATGTAGTCGCCCTGCACGTAGCGGATGAACGGCATCGCCTCGTTGAGCAAATTGGTGATCACGGCGATGCCGGACTGGCCGGCAGCCTGCGGCTCCATCGTGACGGGGTCGAGCACGTCGAGATGCACGGTGTCCTCGCAGACGTGATACTGGCCGTCGGGCATCTCGAGCGCGATCCGCGTCGCCTCCTCGGAGGAATATTCGTCGAGCACGGGCACGCCGAGCTGGCGCGACCATTCCTGACGGGCGGCGCGCGAGGAGTATTCCGAATGCGTCACCGCGAGATTGAGCGAAGAGCGGAACTCGTCGACATGCGGCATCAGCGCATCGAGGCTCGACGGATAGAGCGACAGGATCTTCGGCCCGAGATAGCGCAGATGCTGGGCGACGCGCGCCGGCGGGATCAGGTTGGAGATGAAAGCGGTCGGATAGTCGCCGCCGATCGAATCGAACCACCACGGCACGGTGTAGACATGGGCGAGCAGGTCCTCGGCGCGGTAATTGCCGCCGCTCTGCATCGCGAACTGGCGGACGCCCTGGATGGTGTCGGTGATGACGGCGTCATAATCGACGCGGATCAGCAAGGTCTGGCCGGACGAGCCCGACGAGCGCGTCGGAAACAAATTTTCCTGCTTGTACTTCTTGTTGACGCACTGGTCCGGGAAGGCCGCGACCAGCTCGGGCTTAGTGATGACCGGGATCTTCTGGATGTCGTCGTAGTCGCGCAGATGCTCCGGCTTGAAGCCGGCCGCATCATACTTGGCGCGGTAGACCGGAATGTCGCGGTAGGCGAGCTCGACCAGCTCCTTGATCCGGGCGAACTGCCGCGCGCGGATTTCCGACACCGGCAGGTAGGGGTGCCGCATGCATTCGCCGAGATAGTTGGCGGTGGCCGCGACCAGCTCGGGCGCTGCCTCGTTGGAGGGCTGAAAATCCGGGCGGGTGTGCTCGGTCTCCCAGAACTGGCGCTGCGGCGCGCTGGTCACATCGGCGGGAACGAGGGACGCGGCGGCTTGATCATGCTCCGGCACCAGAGCAAGGCCGTCATCGGAAACACTGATTGCAAGGGAGGACGTCATCTTCAGCTCCATGATTGACGGGAGACCGCCCGTTCATGGCGCTATCAATGGCTCGCTGTGCCGGCTCCCGCCGTGACGCGCGTCACACGCGGTCGCACACCGCGATCACCGCAGCTGCGTAGCGATTGCTTTAGGCGGCTATTTCCCCCAGGTCGCCTTCCTGATCCGCCCCTTGCCGCCGCATTTCTTGCAGGGCTCGGGATAAATCTTCCGTCCCGGCTCGCCCGGCTGCTTCACCGCTGGAAAGCCGGTCCCGTTACACGCGTCACACTTCTCTTCATCGGAAACAAGGTGCTTCACCATCAACCGCCTTGGATTGAAAAATCCGGAAGCCCGCGGGCGCGGACTTCTCCCACCCGTTGGTTACGAACGGCGGCGGGTTATGGTTTCAAGCGCATGGCTGCTCTGCGCAGCGACGCGGCAGAGAGAGAGATCGAGGGAACGACAACGGCACGATCGCCGTTGTCAACCTCTTCTTGTCGCGACCTCACTTCGCCTTGAGCGCCTTGTCGTGGCTCTCGAGCGCGGATGCCATCAGCTTCGGCAATTGCGCGGCATAGACTTCGATGAAGGTAGCATCGCCACAGGCCTCCGGATCGCGCGCGGCCTGCTCGGCGACCCGTGCCGCCTTGGCCTCGCATTTCGCGAACACGTGCCAGAACCAATCCGGGCTCTTGCCGAGCGCCGGCTTGTGCTTCTTGATGACGGCGGCGCCGACCGCACTCATCGCGTTGACGACGCCGGCGCCCAGCGTGCTGATGGCCCGCGCATTCAGGATATCCTCGCGCGACTGCGCGGTGGTGTTGCTCGCGGTCGTTCGTGCCTTTGCCGGCATGCTTTGAGCTCCTTGTCGATCCCGTCAGCTGGCGGAGCATCCGCCGCGGAAGTTGAGGAAGGCTCAAGGGGCATGGTTGACAACCGCTATGGATTTCATTCCGGTTTTATGCGCTTCCGAGCGATCGGGCCTGGAGGGGTTTTGATCCTCCCCTCCGAAATCCGTCAGCGACCGTTACCCTTTGGCGCCATAGCGCCGGATCAGCTGGTCGGCGACATCGTCGAGATTGCGACCTACGACCTGCGGCTGCGGACCGACGCCGAGCACGTCGTTGCCGGGCCGCTTGATCAGCGCGGCCTCCCAGCCGGCGGCTACCGCGCCGAGCGTGTCCCAGGTGTGGCAGGCGATCAGGCAGAACTCCGATGGTTCGGCGCCGAGCTCCCGCTCGACATAGCCATAGGCCTGCCGCGACGGCTTGTGATGCTTGACGCCATCGGCTGAAAAGCGCCGCTCGAACAGATCGACAATGCCGCCCTTCGTCAGCTGGCGCGTCTGCACCTCGAGCAGATTGTCGGTCAGCGTGAACAGCCGAAAGCCCGCCGCACGCAGCTTGCGCAGCGCCGCCGGCACTTCCGCATGAGGCGGCATGGTGGAGAATTTCTCGGTCAGCTCCTTCTTGCCCTCATCCTCGATCCTGATGCCGCGGGTGTCGGCCAGCATCTTCATGACGGCCGCGCCGATGTCGGTGAACGGCACGTAGCAGCCCGCCACCGTGAGCGCGGCCGAGTACATGATGAAATTCGCGAACCACAGCCGCATCGCGCTCTTGTCATTGAAGATGCGCGCGAACACCGGCTCCATGGTCTCGAGGTCGAGCAGGGTCTCGTTGACGTCGAACACGATCAGAGGAAGCGCCATTTCGGTCACCGTTGGGTGGGTTTGGTTTCAGCCCCTGTCCTTGACCCGGCTGCGATGCGCGGCCTGCTTGGCGCGGTTGCCGCAGACGGCCATGCTGCACCATCGGCGCGCGCGCGCCCGCGTGTGATCGGCAAATATCAGCGTGCAGGCCGGGCCCTCGCACGTCTTGATGTCGGAAAAGCTTTCCTCGCAGACGACCCTGGCCATCGCCTCGCCAATCGGCAGCAGCAGCGTTTCGGCCGAACGCCAGCGTCGCGTTCGCTTCAGCGCGAAACCATCGTGATCATCGTGACGATGCGGCACGATCTTGCTGAAGCCAGTGTCGGTTTCGAGCAGCCGGTTCAGCGGCTCCAATTCCCTGAGCGCCCGCGGCGCCAACGGCCGACCCATATGCTTGCGGACGAAGCCGCGGAACCATTCGCGCAGATCGCGCGCCTGACCGGCGACGCCGTCGAGTTCGCCCGGCGTCGCGCGCGCCTTTAGCTCGTCGAGCACATCTGACGGCACCAGCTTCGCCTGTGCGAGCCAGCGCAGCAGACCGCCCCCATCGGCGATCCAGTCGACCGGCGTATCGACCGGGGTCGCGATCGAATTGATGAAATCGAGGCCCAATGCGTCGGCGACGAACATCGCGGGCGGGTGGGATTGCACGGTAATGCCCTCCTGGCGGCTTCTTCGACCTCGCCGCAAATAACCTGATTAAAGCATGTTGACAAGTTACGAGCATTGGACCATAAGGTCCGTAACCTGTCAAATGTTATTATACAGGTTACGACCTAGACAAGGGAGCTGAAGATGTCGAACAAGGATGTCAGCGTGGTGCTTGCCCACGGCGCGTGGGCCGACGGTTCGAGCTGGGCGCGAGTGATCACGGCGCTCGACGCCGAGGGCATCGCCGCCGTGGCAGCGCCTCTGCCCCTCACCTCACTCGCCGACGACGTCGCCGCGTTGAACCGCACGCTGGATCGCGTCGAGGGGCCGGTCGTGCTGGCGGGCCACGCCTATGCCGGCGCAGTGATCGCCGAGACCCGCTCGCCGCGCGTCAAGGCGCTGGTCTATGTCGCGGCGCTGGCGCCGGATGAGAGCGAGACGGTGGCCGACGTGTTCTATCGCGCACCGCCGCATCCGTTCGCGCCAAAACTCGCGCCCGACGCCAACGGCCTGATCTGGCTGCCCGAGCCTGCCTTCGCATCGGCCTTCGCGCAAGGTGCGCGCGCCGAGGACCTCGCGGTGCTCGCCGCGGTGCAGCGGCCGATTTCGCCCGCTTGCATCACGGTCCCGGTTGGCCGTCCGAAGTGGAAGGACGTCCCGAGCTGGTTCCTGGTCGCCGAGGACGACCGGATGATCGCGCCTGAGACCCAGCGCAGTATGGCGGCGCGGATGAAGGCTGCGGTGCGTTCACATCCTGTCGATCACACCCCGATCGTCACAGCGCCAAAGCTCGTCACCGACATCATCCGGGAAGCCATCCACGGCGTTACAGAGCACTGACCTCTTTCACGATCAAAGGACAGGAGCGCTGCCATGCAGGAGAGACGTTTATCGGCCGACCGGTTCGGCGCGTTTTCCGATGCGGTGATCGCAGTCATCATTACGGTGATGGTGCTGGAGCTGAAGGTGCCGGACGGCTCGCGGTTCGCCGACTTGCTGCCGCTGTGGCCAACCGCGATCAGCTACGCGGCGAGCTATCTGTTCATCGCGGTGATCTGGGTCAATCATCACCATCTGCTGCATCTGGTGCAGCAACCGACGCCGCGGCTGATCTGGCTGAACCTCGTCCATTTGTTCGCGGTCTCGCTGCTGCCGTTCGCGACGGCCTGGGTCGCACGCTCGCACATGGCCGCGGCACCGGTGGTGGTCTATGCGGTGATCTTCCTCCTCATTGACCTCGCCTATCTCGCCGCACGCTGCTCGCGCTGCTGGTGTTCGCGGCCGGCGCCGCCGTCGCTCCTTTCGTGCCGCTGCTCGGCTTCGCCACCGTGTGCCGTGCGCTGCTACTTTATCTCAGGCCCGAGGCGATCAGCGGGCTTGTCGGGCAGACCAAATCCTAACCTCCAAAACTCACCACTACATCACGACCAAAAGGAGTGACTGATGTCTCAGGTCAAATACCGCACGGCCGATGTCGATGGCTTCAAGGTGTTCTATCGCGAGGCCGGTTCGCCGGGCGCGCCAAAACTGCTACTGCTGCACGGCTTCCCGAGCGCGGGACACATGTTCCGCGATCTGATCCCGCTGCTCGCGGACACATTCCACATCGTGGCGCCCGACCTGCCCGGTTTCGGCCAGTCCGACATGCCGCCGCGCGAGACGTTCAGCTACACCTTCGACAACATCGCCGGCGTGATCGACCGCTTCACCGAGGTCATCGGCTTCGACCGCTTCGCGGTCTATGTGTTCGATTATGGCGCGCCGACCGGCTTCCGCCTCGCGATGAAACATCCGGAGCGGATCACCGCGATCATCTCGCAGAACGGCAACGCCTATGAGGAAGGCCTCAGCGACGGCTGGACGCCGATCAAGGCCTATTGGCAGGATCCCTCGCCAGCGAACCGCGACGCGCTGCGCGCCTTCCTGACGCCGGACACCACGCGCTGGCAGTACACCCATGGCACATCGGATCCGCAGGCCGTGTCGCCCGACGGCCAGAACCTCGACAATTACTACATGGCACGGCCCGGCGCGCATGACGTGCAGCTCGACCTGTTCGGCGACTACAAGAGCAACATCGCGCTCTACCCGGCCTTCCAGTCCTACTTCCGCACCCATCAGCCGCCGTTCCTCGCGGCGTGGGGCAAGAACGATCCGTTCTTCCTGCCGCCGGGCGCCGAGGCGTTCAAGCGGGACAATCCAAAGGCGGTGGTCAAATTCCTCGACACCGGACACTTCGCGCTGGAAACCCACGCCGCCGAGATCGCGCAAGCCATCCGCGATTTCCTGAGCCGCTGACGCCTGCGTGATCCTTGCGCTTGACGGCATGGATTCGGCGCGGAACTGCGGCCATCGCCAGCCCGGTGGGCGAGACGGTGCGCAAGATGGGAGCAATCGGGCGTGCGCCTGGTGGCGCCTGATCGCACTTTACAGCCTGACTGGAAAGTCCATCCAGTCTTGGCCAACTTATCTTCCGCAGTTCGTCAAACTAGCTCCTCGATCAAGGGCGCGTTCGCGTGGCGCGACGCCGTTTCAGGCCTCGGGAGGAGTCCGATGAGGGCATTGCCAGCATTGCCGATGGGCGCAGTTCTTATTGGACATGCCCTCGCGGCGAACGCAACGGCGGTCGCTCCTGTCGACCCGCTCTGGAGCACCGAGCGGATCGAACGGTTGCCTGCCGACGTTCAACATGCTGTCCGGGCGAGATGCGCCGCGGGACCCGAGGGCGGTCACTATTTCGCGACCTTCGCCAATAATGCCACCGTCATCCACCTCGATTATTCAGCCCTGCAATGCGGCAATCAGCCAAGGCTCTGCACCGCGTCCGGGTGCCTTCACCAGACCTTCGCGAAGGTGCGCGGCAGATACGTCCTGACCCGGTCAGACTACGAGTGACCCATCGAGGCCCATTGAGTGCCGCAGACTCGACTTGTAGGCTGCCGGCCCTGCGCCGACAATGCGGGCAGCTTGCATCGCGAAGACCTCTTAGGGGGACGAGATGAGCTTTCGGGTTCTGGCCGGGATCGCCGCTGCCGTCGCGGCGACATGCACGGCGATTCCGCTGCTGCTCGCGCGAGACGGCGCGGCCCCGTTGTCGCCGGCCACGCTTGCCGAGATCGCCCGCGTGGAAGCGGAGATCGACCGGATCGAAGGCGATACGTTGACTCGTCTGACAGCCGTTCCCGACAATCAGGTGCAGCAGATCGAGCTGCTCGGCAAATTGTTGCTCTTCGACGAACAGCTGTCCGTGAACCGCAACGAAGCCTGCGCCTTCTGTCACATGCCGGAGGCCGGCTTCACCGGACCGATCTCGGAGATCAACCGGACCACGGGCTCTTATCCCGGCTCGGTCCGCACCCGCTTCAGCGAACGCAAGCCACAGACCCACACCTACGCGCCGCTGGCGCCGGTCCTGCACTACAACGAAGGCCAGGGCGATCTGGTCGGCGGCAATTTCTGGGACATGCGCGCGACCGGACGGCGCCTCGGCAATCCCGCCGCCGAGCAGGCCGAAGGACCGCCGACCAATCCGGTCGAGATGGGCCTGCCCGATATCGCCTGCGCGGTGTATCGCGTCTCGCAGCGCCCCTATCGCAGCTTGTTCGAGGCCGTTTGGGGCGCACAGGCGTTCGCGATCGACTGGCCTGCCGACGTTGAGACTGTCTGCAACACGCCGGGACCTCCATCCGCCGTCGATCCGCTCCCGGTGCATCTCAGCAATGTGGATCGCGGCCGCGCTGCGACCACCTTCGATCAGATGGCGCAGTCGATCGCGGGCTACGAGGCCTCGCACGAGGTCACGGCGTTTTCCTCGAAATATGATGCGGTGCAGGCTGGAAAAGCCACCTTCACTCCGCTGGAGCAGCAGGGATACGAGGTCTTCCGCGGCAAGGGCCTGTGCAACGAATGTCATCGCGACGGCGGCCCCGGAGAAGATCCACTGTTTACCGACTTCACCGCCAGCAATATCGGGACGCCGGCGAACCCGGAGCTGCCATATTACGCGGAAAACACGCCTGATGATCGCGGCTATGTCGCGAACAAGGATGGCGCTGCGTTCGTCGATGGCGGGGTCGGCGCCTTCCTGGCGAACGGTCATCCGCTCAGTCAGCCCTCCGCAGTCGACGCGCGCTGGAAACCGCTGGCGCCGCAGACCCGCGGCCGATTTCAGGTACCCACGCTGCGCAATGTCGACAAGCGGCCATCGCCCGACTTCGTCAAGGCCTACGGCCATAACGGCTACTTCAAGAGCCTGAAAGAGATCGTCCACTTTTACAACACGCGCGACGTGCTGCCGCGTTGCGCCGTGCATGATCCGCGCGAAGGCACCGGCTGCTGGCCAGTGCCGGAGACCGCCGACAACATGAACACCAGCAAGACCGGCCATCTCGGCCTCACCGACCAGGAGGAAAATGCGCTGGTCGCGTTCATGCAAGCGCTGACGGACGGGTACACGCCGCCGAAGAACTAGCTCGCTTGCCACTACGCTCCCGTGACGCGCCAGATCACGTTGCCGACATCGTCGGCCACCAGCAGCGAGCCGTCGGGACCGAGCGCGACGCCGACCGGGCGGCCATACGACACCTTCTCGTCGGGCGCGAGGAAGCCGGACAGGATGTCGCGCGCCGGCCCCGAGGGTCGGCCGTTCGCGAACGGCACGAACACCACCTTGTAGCCCGACAGCGTCGAGCGATTCCACGAGCCGTGCTGGCCGATCGCCATGCCGTCGGGGAAACCCGGCAGCGTGCCCGCAGGCATCCAGCACAGGCCGAGCGAGGCGGTGTGGCCGCCGAGCGCGTAGTCCGGCTGGATCGCCTTGGCGACCATCGCCGGATCCTGCGGCACGCGATCGTCCACCGTCTTGCCCCAGTAGCAATAGGGCCAGCCATAGAAGCCGCCGTCGCGCACCGACGTCAGATAGTCCGGCGGCGTCTCGTCACCGATGCCGTCGCGCTCATTGACGACGGTCCACAGCACATTGGTGGTCGGCTCCCATGCGAGCCCGACCGGGTTGCGCAGGCCGCCAGCGAAGATGCGGCTGGTGCCGGCGACGAGATCGAGCTCATAGATCGCGGCACGGCCTTCCTCGACCCTCATGCCGTTCTCGGCGATGTTGCTGAGCGAGCCGACGCCGGCATAGAGCTTCTTGCCGTCGGCGCTCGGCAGCAGGCTGCGCGTCCAGTGCCCGTCGGGCTTGAAGGTGACGAGCTTGCGCCCTTCCGCCGTGATGCGGTCTGCGCCCGCGGTGTAGGGAAACGCGACCACGCCGTCGGTGTTGCCGACATAGAACGTGTCGCCGATCAGCGCCATGCCGAACGGCTGGCGCAATCCTTCCATGAAGGCACTGCTGCTTTCGGCGACACCGTCGCCGTCGCGGTCGCGCAGCAGCGTGATGCGGTTGGCGCTGACGCCGAGGGCTGCGGCGCGGCGCATCGTCGCCTGCATCGCATAGTGGAAGACGCTGCGCGGGGTGCCTGCGATTTGCGTCGCCTCCGCGATCAGGACGTCGCCGTTCGGCAGCACGTTGATCCAGCGGGGATGATCGAGCCCGGCCGCAAAGGCGTTAACCTTGAGCCCCGGCGCAGCGGTCGGAAGCTGGCCCTTGTCCCAACCCCGTGCGGTCGGCATCTTCAGCGTCGGGATCGCGCCCTGCGACTTCGCCGCCGGGATTTGCGGCGCGCTGCCCCAGGCCGGTGCGGGCTCGGCGCCCTGCATCCGCCGCCACGCCACGGCGCCGGCTCCGATCGCCGCGACGACGCGCGCAAAAACTCCAGACGTGCTCATGAACTTCCCCTGTAATTGCGCCGTGTTGCTACGCATTTCCGCCTGCGGCCCGCACGAGCATTCGCATAATGCCGGCCCTGATGACAGTAGTTATACGATCTTCGCATCCGCCATCGAATCGACGAAACTGGCTGTACGCTCCCTTGTCAGAGCGTTTTCCTCCCTGAGACCTTGCCCGCCCGGTCGGCGGGCTTCCTTTTACGAAGCGCCCGGCTTTTTCAAAGCACTGCAGGCGCGGCCGGCTGTGGGGCGTTATAGCCGAAAACGCATAGCGGCCCAGCAGCGGATGCATCCCACCGGGCAGAGCGACGACGCAGGTCTATGCGGACGCAAGCCCCCTCACCAAAACCTGATCCCACGCTCGTGCAGACTCACCTTCGTGCGTTGCATGGCAGATCAGGAACGCCGCTCCGTGGCGGCCGTTGGTCGTGACACCAGCAAGGAGTGTATGAATGCAACGGAAGACCAAGATATTGTCTCTGGCCGCGGCATCTCTGATCGCAACGACGGCAGGCGCGTGCGCGCAGGGCTATTATCCGTATGGGAACTCCAGTGCCTATTACGGCGGCCCTCGCTACGAGACCGTTCAACCGCGCGTGATGTACAACTCGCAACCGGGCTGGTACGGCGCGATGAACGGCACCAACCATCCGGCGCCAAGCTCGTCGCAGGGCGACGTCGGTCCTGAAGGGAACAACAACGGCACGCTGACCGGCGTCTATCGCCAGTGGTAGCCCACACAAAGCTGACGGCCCATCGCTCGGTTTGAGCGATGGCCCTTTGCTATTCGTCAGCCGCTATGACCGCGCCGCAGCGATACGTCCTACTTCACCATCGCGCCGTAGACGATGTCCTGCACGTTCTCGCGATAATATTTGCGCAGCTCGCCGGGCGCTGCGGTTCCGACCACCACGACGAGGCGTTCCTTCGGATCGCAGAAGAACTGCGTGCCATAGGCGCCGTTCCAGGTGAACTCGCCGGGATTGCCCGGCACCGACGACAGCCCCTCGCTGGTCCGCACCGCGACCGCCAGCCCGAAGCCGAAGCCGCCGCGATGCGGCTCGACCGCGGCGACGTTATTCTTGATCTCGGGCCCGAGATGGTTCGACGTCATGAGGCGCACCGTATTTGGGCTGAGGACGCGCTTGCCGTCGAGCTCGCCGCCATTGAGCAGCATCTGTCCGAAGCGGACATAGTCGCCGACGGTCGCGAACGAGCAGGCACCGCCGCAGTCGAATTTGGTTGGCGCGTCGAGCAGCTTGATGGCTTGCGGCTTGCCGGTGAGCGGATCGTTGGGGAACGGATGCGCCAGACGCGCGCGCTGGGCGTCGGTCGGGTGGAACGTCGCTTCCTTCATGCCGAGCGGCTTCCAGACATTGGCCGAAAGATAGTCGCCGAGCCGCTGGCCGGAAACCTTCTCGACGACGGCGCCGAGCACGTCGATCGAGAAGCCGTATTCGAACTCGGCGCCGGGCTGATGCACCAGAGGCAGCTTGGTGATGCGGTCGATGAAGGCCGCCGTGTCGCCCTCGACGGCCGGCGCCGTGCCGTCGGGATAGAGCCGCGCCAGCGCGCTCGAGCTGTCGGGCCGGCCGCCATACATCAGGCCCGAGGTGTGGCGATAGAGATCATGGATGAAGATCGGCCGGGCCTGCGGCTCCATCGTCAGCGAACCGTCGGCCTGCTGCACGCCCACCTTCATGTCGGCAAACGCCGGATAGAACTCGGCGACCTTCGCCTGCAGCGGCAACCGGCCCTGCTCCATCAGCGTCAACCCCGCGACCGCCGCCATCGGCTTGGTCATCGAGGCCAGCGCGAACACCGCATCGATCGGCATCGGCGTGCCCTTGACCGGGTCGAGCTGGCCGTAGGCCTTGTAGTGCACGAGCTTGCCGTCGCGTGCGATCGCCACCACGGCGCCGGGCACGCGCTTGACCGCGATCTCGCGCGCGAAGAAGTCGTCGAGCCGCGCCAGCCCCTGATCCGAGAAACCGGCCTGATGCGCCGAAGCTTCCGGGAGCGGCGGCGCGGCGTGGGCGATGTTGACGGCAAGACACGTGGCGGCGGCAGCCGCGGCAATGGCGATCGTTCTCATTGTTTCCTCACCAGGGACCGCGGGCGATTGTTATGAATTCGCTGCCCGCTCCGGCAGGCTTAGATCACGCCGGCAAAGGCGACAAGGCGTGGCGGCGCGCGGCGGTGTCGCCGGGGCGCATGTCTCCTGCCGTGACGTCTCCTGCAGCGAAGAACGGCTCGACCTCGTGCTCGAACGTCTTCAGCGCAGCGCCGATCGCCTGGTGCATGTCGAAATATTTGTAGGAGCCGGGCCGACCGCCGAAAACGACGTTCGGATGCGATGCCTTCATGGCATGATAGGACGCGAGCATCGCGCGGTCGGCTGCCGTGTTGATCGGATAATGCTGCTCGGCGATGACGGCGCCGAAGAAGCCCGCGCCGACCACGACAACGTCGAAGCACTCTGCATGTGGCCCTCGCCCCGATGAGCGAGCTCTATCCACGCTTCTCGATGCAGCGGTCGGTGCGGGACATCCACGAGATCACGATGTCGATCGCGGGCGCGGCCGGCGCCAATCTGTTGCCCGCCGAGCCGGTGCCGGCAGGCGTCTGGACGCCGAAACGGGCGGCCTGATCGCACCGCCATTTCCGTGGCCGCCTTGCGCCGGCTGCGCTACCGTGGGCTCGTCACCTCCGACCGGGTCCAGCATGAACCGCCGCGCGTTTGTCTCGGGACTGGCCATCGCCGCAGCGCTCGCGGGCCTTGCCGCGCCGCCGGCCGCCGGCGACGGCAGGCGTGTGGCGCTGGTGATCGACAACGGCACCTACAGAAGCGTGCCGGCGCTGTCCAATCCGCCAAATGATGCCGGCGATATCGCCGCGGCGCTGAAGCGCCTCGGCTTCGCCGTCACCCTGATCACCAACGGCAGCTTCGACGAGATGCGGCGCGGCCTGATCGCGTTCGGACGCAATGCCGCCGGGGCCGACATGGCCGCGGTGTATTTTGCCGGCCACGGCATGGAGATCAACGGCGACAACTGGCTGATCCCGGTCGATGCCGAGCTGAAGCGCGATACGGACGCTGCCAATGAAGCGATCAGCCTGCAGAGCGTGATCCTGCAGGTCTCCAGCACCGGAAGCCTCGGCCTCGTCATCCTCGACGCCTGCCGCAACAATCCGTTCGCGGCGAAGATGAGCCGCTCGCTCGCCACCCGCGCTACCGCAAGCAATGGGCTCGGCCGCATCGAGCCGGTCGGCAACGTGCTGGTCGCCTACGCCGCGCGCGACGGCACCACCGCGCTCGACGGCGACGGCCGGAACAGCCCGTTCGCCGCGGCGCTGTTGCGCAACATCGAGGCGCCGGGCGTCGAGGTCACCTTCATGTTCCGCGACGTCCGCGACGACGTGATGGAGGCGACGCGCAACGAGCAGCAGCCCTTCGTCTACGGCTCGCTGTCGCGCAAGGCGATCTACCTGGCAGCGCCGCCGGTCGACACAACGGCGCCGAAACAGGCGAACGCGACGCCGGCGGCCGCGGCTCCAGCCCTGTCGGCACCACCGGCGACGTCAGCCGGCGCGATCGATCCCGCGCTGGTCGGCACCTGGGAAATCATGGTGGCGGGCAGCCGCGGCCAGTCGCGCTGGATCTGGCAGATCATGGCCGACGGCACCTACAAATTCCACGCCGAGCCCTTCCACTCGGCGCAATCGCATGAAGGCACCGTCACCTTCGCCAACGGCCGCTGGACGCTGCATGCGCTGAGGGGACTGAGGAACTACAGCGATGCCGGCTCCTACGAGATCCACGACAGCATCGCGGTGATCACCGGCAAGCTCGGCACCGGCTATTGGAAACGCAGCGTGGAGTGAGGCGGCGCGATGCAAGGGTGCAGCCGCAGGCTTCGCAGGCCTTATAAGTCCAGTTGACCCGTCGCCGGATAGACCACCATACCATCGCCCTGCACGACGGCGCCTTCAGTGAGGCGGGCGGGCTCCTGGCGGCCCTCCCCCATGAGGTGGACGACGGTCTCGCCGGACGCAATGAGATAGTCGGCGACGATGCGGCGGTGACAGCGCCACCACACGGCTTCCGAGCACATGATCGCGCAGCGTTGCCGGTGGCCCTCGTCGCGCAAATGCTGCAGGCTCGCGTTAAACTGCGGCGACAGCGCGTAGTCGGCGTAGTTGTGGAAGCTCTCGTTGCTCCAGAATCCGTTAACCGAAGGCGGCACGCTTCGCGCCTTGCCGCGGAGCCCGCCGAGATCGGCCAGATGCTCATAGGAGATGCCGGCGGCCGCCAGCGGATGGGGGAGCGAGTCCTTGTTGAACTGCGGATTAGTCCGCGACCGCGGCACCGTTCTGATGTCGACGACCCGGTCGATCCTGGCCGTAGTGAGGAGGACGATGAAGTCCTCGAGACTGCGGTTGGAATGGCCGATCGTGAACAACGGCAGCGCCGCGCCTGTGCTAGGCATGATGGAGGGCGCTGCCCTTGTGCGCCGCGACGTGATCGGTCTTGTCGCTCTTGATCTCGTACTGCGGATCGGCCTCCGAGGCGCGGTGCATGTGCCCCTTGTAGTCGAAATCGCTGGTGTGAACCGCGATGATGGTGCCCGAGACCCGTCCGGCCTCGGAATTCCATCTGACGTGATCGCCGACCTTGAATAGTCTGGCCATCTCGCAACCTCCGGCTTGGTCGAGCACGGCAGGTTCTGGCGATTTGGCATGGCCAACACCAGCAACCTGACCGGCACAGCATAGCCGGTCTCGTGGCAATCGGCGAAGCCGATACCGAACCGCCGAGCAAGGCGACGGCGCTTTGCCGATCCCGACTACAGCGGCTTCATCAGCTCGGCGGCGGTCGCACCTTCCGGGGCAATGTAGATCGCAAGCAATGTCGACGGCACCGTCGCGCTCGGATTGCGCGCGACCACTGCTGGTCGGCTTCACGAACGTGGCCGAGCAGAACGCGCCGGCGGTGGCGCGGCGACTGAGGCACGTGCTCCAGCCCTGTCTGAAGGCGCGGCCGGGCGGCTGACCGCGCGGTTGCGGCTGCTTTCTTCCCTGCGAGCGGCGAGCAGGGCCGGTCAATGCGGCTGGGAAGTGGGAAGCTAGTCTCTCGCAGGAAAAATCCGAACTCGCATACTATTGAAATTGCTATTGGATTTTCCAAACCGTGAATGGCCGTACCGGAGCCGGCCAGAGCTCCCGCCTGTGAGCACGCGATCACGCACGGCCAAACCCGTCATGGCGGCCGGGCATTTCAAGAGAAGGTTCAAATGTTTAGGCCGTGAAGAGGCTCGCTTTCTTCGGATCGCGGCGGCCTTGAGTTCAAATCGTCGTGCGAACCTTGCGGACCTCAACCTAAGGGCCACCTGATGCGACGAATGCGAAGGACCCTACATCGGGGCCGGCCTCCCGCCCAGGCTCGATCGAGCCAGCCGGTCATGAAGGACAAAACGCCGATTGAAAAACAATGAGCTTCCTTCCGGGCTGAAACTTACAGCAAGCGCAGAACGATGCGTAAAGAATGTCACGATTTCGTTTGGTTGACGGTCCAAATTGAGCCTCCCTATGGTTGTGCGGCTAAGGAGTCGCATCTAGCGTCGGCGCCAGCCGGTTTTTGATGCAAGCCCCCTAAGGACGATTTCCGCGACGCGGCCTGACGCCTGCGCCGCCCATGCGGCTCCTCTTCGGAGTCGCCAGACCTGGAGACGACTGCAATGTCCACCTCTGCATCCCCGAAACTCGCAGAATCGACGGCCGTCAACGAAGCCATCAAGGCGCGGATGGCGCCGAAGCAGGCGACGCAGGCCGCGCCCGTCGACATCACCGGCAATCCGGTGGCCAAGATCGTCTTCAATCCCGAAGCCGCGCCGGAAGAACGCAGCCGACAGATCGGCGCCCTGCTCTCGCCGGACCTTGCCGAGGAGTGCAAGGCGTCGATCAAGCAGGTCGAAGCCTACAAGGAATATCTGGCGCAGCAGCGCACGCTGATGCAGCGCAAGCTGATCGAGCTGTCGTCGACGACCGTCTTCGCCAAGATGAAGCAGACCTTTGCGGACATGAACAAGGGCGTTCTCGACTTCCGCGAGATGATCCGGCCGTTGGTCGACAATCTCGATGCGCTCTACACGCTGCGCACCGCCGGCGACAATGTCGTGCTGGATACCTTCGCGGAGATCGAGGAGGATCGCAAGCGCGAGGCCGATTGGGACCGCCGCACGTCGGGAGTCGAATCCGAAGCGCGGCAGATTACCTCCGACAAGGAGATGCTCGAGCGCGACATCGCCAAGCTCAAGACGCAGACCGGCCTGTTCGGCGGCATCAAGAAATCCGCACAGGCCGAAATCGCCGCCAAGGAGCTCCTGATCGCCAAGCGGATCGATGACCTCAAGACCTGCCGCGACAAGGCGCAGGCGATCATCGTGGAGAAGGCCGAGCGCGACGCCAAGCAGGGCAAGTTCAAAGCCGAGAAGGACCAGGTCCGCAAGATGCTCGACATTTCCGGTCCCGAGCACGTCAAGCGCGTCGAAGGCATCATCAAGGCGGCGCTCGACTACATCGACAAGTCGCAGGTCACGGTCTCGGAGCTGCGCGACGAACTCGGAGGGATCGAAGGGCAAGCCGACAAGCTGGTCAAGATCAACTCGCAGATGATCACGGTGGTCGCGATTCTCGACAAGGGCATAGACCTCGCCTGCGCGGCGAACAAGGACAAGGTGCAGGCACTGTCGACCGCACGGGAGGGCGAGGACACCCTTGCCCGTCTCGAGCGCGAGCGCAAGAAGAACGATTTCGAGCGTCACGTCACCGCCCTGCTCGACAGCGGGCGCGGCACCAAGAAGACCGTGGCCGATCTCGAGAAGGATGCGGTCGACGCCAACACCTTCCACGACGCCCTCGGCAAGCAGAATGTCAACCTGCGTGAACTCTCCAGCGACGGTATCGCGAGTGTCGCCACCAGCCTGAACACCACCATTCAGGCGCTCAACAACTCGGCGCTCAATGAGGCCTCGGAGAGCGTGCGCGATTCGATGCGGGCGATGAATGCGGTGACCGACGACGTCGCCAACAAGGAGGTCATTCGCCAGGCGCTGCAGGTCGACGAGCAATCCAAGCGGATCATGGAGAAGGTCGAGTCGATGTCGAACATCGCCGAATCGCTGCAGGCCGCCAACAAGCTGCGCGAAGACGGGCTGTCCAACATCCAGAGCCGGCTCGGCGAGCTCAGCGACGTCACCGCTACCGTACGGGCGCGGCTGCAGGAGAGCATCGGCATGGACGCCAAGGATCCCGGCGCGTCGGCCGCTGCCGCGGCGCCGAAGCCGGTCGACGACAAGGAAATCACCTTCGGGCAGATCTGAGGCCCGCCCCGGACCGGGACTGCCGGTCCGGCCTTCCGTACCGCAAGCCTGACTGACCGCAAGCCGTGACTGATGGAAATCCCAAATGGCCGACAACTTCCTGATCACCGGCAGCGACAAGCTCGCCAGCCGGAAGAACTTCAAGCTGGTCGGCCGCGCGGAGAAGTTCGAGGAGTTGTGCACCATCCTGACGCGGATGGAAGCCAACAGCGTGATCGTCTCCGGTCCGAGCGGCGTCGGCATCACCACGCTGGCGCTGGCGCTGCAGGCGCGCAAGGCCGACCCTGATGCGCCGTTCGACATCGTCAACAAGCGGCTGTTCTGGCTCGACACCGACGGCCTGTTCGGCCTCGGCGACAACGACGCGATCGTCAAGCAGTTCAAGGCGATATTTGCCATCCTGAACCGCACCCCCGATAGCGTTCTGATTGTCGAGGATACGCTCGATCTGATCGATGCGCTGCGCAACAGCGGGCTGATGCACATCGTCAATGCGTTGACGGCGATGGTGAAGGCGAAGAAGACGCAGGTCTTCCTCGAGGTGCGCGAGGCCGACCTGACGCAGGTCCTGAAGTGCCATTCCGACTTCCGCGATCACTTTACGCTGATGGATCTGACCGAGCCGGTCGGCGCCGAGCTCGAGGAGATCGCGCTGCATGGCGCGAAGGATCTCGAGGAGAACTACGAGGTCCGGATCGATCCGGCGGCGGTCAAGGCCGCCATCGACATGTCGAGCAAGTATCGTTCGCTCGACACCGGCCTGACCGCGGCGCAGCCTGCGCGCACCCGCACCCTGCTCGATCGCGGCATGGCGCGCTATTTGTTGCGGGCGCATTCGACGCCGCCGCTGCTCGCGGAGCTGGAGGCGGAGCTCGCGCGTCTTGCGGCCAGCGGGCCGGCTTCCGGAAACGAGGAAAAAGCCGCTGCCGTGCGCGCCGCCATCGCGCGCCATAAGGCCGAGTTCGCCGAATACCAGGCCAAGATCAAGGGCTACTATGCGGCGCAGCGCGAGGGCGAGAAGTCGATCGCGCACATGGAGGCCCAACTGCGCGGGCTCGAGGAAGAAGAAAAGAAGCGGCACCTCGATGAGCCCGCCGGCAAGGCCTCGGCGAGCGATGCCGACTTCGATCTGATCGCCAGGGCGTCCGGCTACGCGACGCCCGAGATACTCCAACTGCGCGGCGACATCGCGCGGACCCAGGCCGCCGTCGACGAAAATCGGGTGAAATACAAAGCCGTCACCAGGGAGATCAACGATCGGCTGCTGTTCACGGCAGCTATGGTGATCGATGAATTTTCATTGATCTCCGGCATCGACGCCTCCAAGCTCAAGCAGAACGACGCCGTCAAGTTGCTCAATCTCCACGGCTCGCTGAAGCGGCGCGTGTTCGGTCAGGACGCGGTGCTCGATCACGTCGATCGTGCCGTCAAGGTCTGGCGGCGGGGACGGCGTACCGACAGGCCGCTGCCGTTCCTGTTCTGCGGCGCCAGCGGCGTCGGCAAGACCGAGGTCGCCAAGGGGTTGGCGGAGGCGTTGTTCGACACCGACAAGGCGTTGAATCGCTACGACATGGGCGAATTCATGGAGAAGAACGACGTCACCAAGCTGATCGGCGCGCCTCCGGGCTATGACGGCTTCGCTGCCGGCGGCGAGATGACCAATTCGGTGCGGGCCAATCCGTATCAGGTCATGCTGTGGGACGAGATCGAGAAGGCTCATCCCGACATCTTCAACATCTGCCTCAACATCCTCGATGACGGGCGCTGCCGCGACAATCTGGGCCGCAAGGTCGAGTTCGGCGACGTGGTGATGCCGATGACCACCAACATCGGCGCGGATCATGCGCTGCGGGTCGGCACCGGTCCCGGCGACTTGACCCAGGAAGAGGCCTACGAACTCACCATCCGCGACCTGAAGAAGGCCTTCCGGACGGAATTCCTGAACCGCTTCGAGGGACGCGAGAACATTATCCTGTTCCACAAGCTCAACATGGACACGATCGAGAAGATCGTGTTCCGCGAAATCTCACGCATCAACGCCTTCTACGCGGCGCAATCGATCGAGGTGCGCTTCCCCGAGGCTCAGCTGCGGGAGTTCTGCGACAAGACCTATTCGCCCGAGATCGGAGCGCGCGGCCTGCCGGGCCGCATCAAGCGCATCGAGGCCATGATCGTCGAGAAGACGATGGCGGACGCCGCCTTCAGCGGTACGCTCGACATCGGCTTCGATGCCACGAGCCGCAACTTCACGTCGAGCTGGATCCCCCGTGACAGAAAAGCCGCATAACGACGCCGACGCGTTGCTGGACGGCATCGACAAGACGCTGTCCGACTTCAAGACCAAGGCCTATGAGGCCAAGAAGTCCTATGACCAGTCGGATCTCGGACGCGCCCACCGGGAACTGAGCATGCTCGGCCGGTTCTGGTCGCAGTTCGTCCGTTCCTGCGGGTGGATCTATCTGACCTTGATCGCGCCGGTCACCTGGCGGCTCTACCGCTTCGTGCGATGGGCGTTCGCCCGCTACCGCGCGCTCTGGGCGCGCTGCGTCTACGCCAAGGACGCCTATGGCGATCCGGAATTCAGCAAGGCGCGCGGCGGAATGATGATCCTTGCGACGATCGTCGCCTGCTACCTCGTCTACGGCGCAGCGACGGTCGCGGCGACCTTGCCGTGGTATCTCGCCACGGTGCGGCACGACGAGCAGCTGTATCTCTCCAACTCGCAGAACCTCTCGAGCTCCCAAACCGAGGGCCTCGAGGTCCACGAGGTCTACGGTTGCGAGACCCTGCCCTGCACCGAGCAGAACACGGTGACGTTCCGGGTACGCTCCACCTGGTTCAACGAGATCTGGAGCGTGCTCCATCACGGTTCGCTGTTTTATCCCGGCTACGTCGCTGCGGCGGTCAGCCCGGTGCTGAACCGCTGCATCATCACCTCCTACGGCATCCGCAAGAAATTCCTGGTGCGAACCTGGGAGCTCTATCCCGACCTCGTGCAGGTTGAATGCATGCCGACCGACGCTGGTGGGGGCAAGGACGGCAAGGTGATCGACAACAAGGACTATCGCTAGGTCGCTTCACGCTGATGTCGACGCGGCGCCCCGTGCATCCGGGCTACGAGCCGATCAAGCTTGCCATGAGGGGAATGGTGCCCAGGGGCGGGATCGAACCACCGACACTGCGATTTTCAGTCGCATGCTCTACCAACTGAGCTACCTGGGCAAACCCGCGGGGCCGAAAAGGCCGCAGCGAGCGGGCGGTTTATAGAGAGGTCGGGGCGCTGTGTCCACCCGCCTTCGCCAAAGGCTTCGGCGCGGCGGGCCCGCCCGGCATTGTTTCCCCAACTTGTTGGGAAATCTTGGCTATTCCGGGTCCTCCACGTCGTCCTCGCGGCCGGGAACGACATAGCGGCCGCTGAGCCAGCGGTTGAGGTCGACGGCGCGGCAGCGCGACGAGCAGAACGGGAGAAAGGCCTGCTGGGCGGGCTTGCCGCAGATCGGGCAGGTGCGCGGGGTGGCCGGGGGTGTTTGGGCTTGGTCAGTCATGGCTGGGACGGAGTTTACACCAGTTGGCAATTGAGAGCGCGGCCGCGTGTTCCGCTATGCTCCGGCTCCTCTTCCCTTCTCCCCTCTTGTCCGACGAAGCCTTGGCGGAGGCGGATGTGGGAGAAGGTGGCGCGCAGCGCCGGCTGAGGGGTCTCTATCCGCGGAAACAGACCCCTCACCCAAATCGCATCTGACGATGCGATTTGACCTCTCCCACAAGGGGAGAGGTGCACCGCGAATGCCGATACATCAGGATTGATCTCACACCGCGACGGCGTTGAGCCAGCCGTGACGGATCGGAAAGCCCTCACCGCCGAGCAGGGTCACGGTCTCGTAGAGCGGCAGGCCGACGACGTTGGTGTAGGAGCCGACCATCTTCACCACGAAGGATCCGGCGATGCCCTGCACGGCATAGCCGCCGGCTTTGCCGCGCCATTCGCCGGAGCCGATATAGGCCTGGATATCGTCGTCGCTGAGCCGCTTGAAGCGCACGCGCGTCTCGACCAGGCGCTGGCGGAACGCCTCGCGCGGCGTCACCACGCAGATCGCGGTGTAGACGCGGTGGTTGCGGCCCGACAGCAAGCGCAGGCACTGCGCGGCCTCGTCGACCAGATTGGCCTTGGGCAGGATGCGGCGGCCGACCGCGACCACGGTGTCGGCGGAAATGATGAAGGAGCCGCGCAGATCGTCGTCGAGCTGCACCGACTTCAGCGCCGCGTCCGCCTTCGCACGCGCCAGGCGGTTGGCGCAGGCGCGCGGCAACTCGCCCCGCCGCGGGGTCTCGTCGACATCGGCCGGACGCAGCGCGTCGGGCTCGATGCCGGCCTGGTTGAGCAGGGCCAGCCGCCGCGGCGAACCGGAAGCAAGAACGAATTTGGGACGGCCTAGCATGCGGGCTTTTGGGCTGAATCGGGGGGACGGACGCGGGCGGAACCTATCGGATGGGGCATGGATGCACAACCTTGGAACCGGCCGCGAATCGCGCTTCCCCGTGGGCGACAAGGCCCCATAAGCACAGCTGTTTGTCAGTCTGGCGACAAGGGGCCGACCTTGCGAATCGGAACACCGGGTCCCTGCGCTGAGCCTCACAGGTTCGCGACGCCGGCCTTGGTAAAGCGGCGGCGGATGCGCAGCAACAGGCCGTCGCAGACCTCGCGATAGGCGGCGAGCTTCTGCTCGCGATTGCCGCTGGTGCCGGTCGGATCAGGGGTCGGCCAGTATTCGACAGCGGCGGCGAGCGTCCGGGTCAGATCCAGCGCCTTGTGGTGCGCCTCGGGCGACAGCGTGATGATGAGGTCGAAGTTCAGCCCCTCCCAATCCTCAAGCTCCTCGAAGGTCTGCGGCTTGTGGCCGGAAATGTCCTGGCCGAACTCGGCCATCACCGCGACCGCGAACGGATCGAGTTCGCCCTTCTTCACGCCGGCGGAGCGGACATAGACGCCTTGCGGGAACATCTGCTGCAGCAGGCTTTCGGCCATGGGCGAGCGCACGGCGTTGTGCCCGCATGCGAACAGCACGGCCTGCGGGGAGCGCGCGCGCGGCGCTTCCATGCGATCAGGCTTTTTTCGACCGGGGTACGCCCCCGTCGTCTGGCGAAGCGGAGATCATCTTCGGGATCATGCGCCCTCACCCTTCCAGTGCAGCACAGTGATCAGCGTGAACAGCCGCCGCGCGGTCTCGAAATCGACACGCACCTTGCCCTTGAGCCGCTCCTGCAGCGTGCGCGAGCCCTCGTCATGGATGCCGCGGCGGCCCATGTCGATCGCCTCGATCTTGTCCGGTGTCGCGGTACGGATCGCCTGATAGTAGCTGTCGCAGATCATGAAGTAGTCCTTCACGACGCGGCGGAACGGCGTCAGCGACAATAGATGCGCCACCACGGGCGCGCCGTCCTCTTTCCTGATATCGAACATCAGCCGGTTGCCGGTGATCGCGATATGCAGGGTATAGGGCCCCGGCCCGGCTGCGCCTTCGGGCGCGAACAGGTTCTGCTCGACCAGGTCGTAGATGGCGATCGCCCGCTCATGCTCAATGTCGGGCCCGGAACGGCCGATCGATTCCTCGTCGAGCGTCACCGCGACGATGCGATTGTTGGAATCCTCGTCGTCTGGTGGCTTGTTCATGAGAGGTTGAGGCGCAATCCGACGGAACGTGAATGGGCATCGAGACCCTCGGCCTGGCCGAGCGTCATCGCGGCGGGCCCGAGCGCACGAAGCTGATCCGGCCCGCAGCGCAGGATCGAGGTTCGCTTCATGAAGTCAAGCACCCCGAGGCCCGAGGAGAACCGGGCCGAGCGCGCGGTCGGCAGCACATGGTTGGAGCCGCCGACATAGTCGCCGATCGCCTCCGGGGTATGGGGCCCGAGGAAAATCGCCCCGGCGTTGCGGACGTTTTTGGACAGGCCCTCGGCGTCCGCGGTCATGATCTCCAGATGCTCGGCCGCGATCGCATTGGCGAGTTCGACCGCGTCGTCGAGCTTTGCCACCATGATCACGGCGCCGAAATCGTCCCACGAGGCGCGCGCAATCGCCGCACGCGGCAGCGTCGCAAGCTGCGCCTCGACCGCGCGCTCGACATCGGCCGCGAGCCGCGGGCTGTCGGTGATCAGGATCGACTGCGCGCTGACGTCATGCTCGGCCTGCGCCAGGAGATCGGCCGCGATCCAGTCGGCATTGCCGGTGTCGTCGGCGATCACGAGCACCTCGGATGGCCCGGCGATCATGTCGATGCCGACCTTGCCGAACACGAGCCGCTTGGCCGCGGCGACATAGGCGTTGCCGGGGCCGACGATCTTGGCGACCGGCGCGATCGTCGCGGTGCCGTAGGCCAGCGCCGCCACCGCCTGGGCGCCGCCGACGCGGTAGATTTCCGAGACACCGCCGAGATGGGCGGCTGCGAGCACCAGCGGGTTGAGCTTGCCGTCCGGCGCCGGCACCACCATCACCACCCGCGGTACGCCGGCAACCCGGGCCGGCACTGCATTCATCAGCACCGAGGACGGATAGGCCGCGGTCCCGCCAGGCACGTAAAGTCCGACCGCATCGACCGCGCTCCAGCGCCAGCCGAGCTCGACGCCGGCGGCATCGGTGAAGCGCTCGTCCTTGGGTAGCTGGCGGCGGTGAAAGGTCTCGATCCGGTCGCGCGCGAATGTCAGCGCCTCGACGGTCTTGGCGTCGCAGGCCGCAACCGCGGCGTCGATCTCGGCGGCGGTGATGCGCAGGCCGGCGGCCTCGAGTTCGAGCCGGTCGAACTTTTTGGTCGCCTCGAGCAGCGCCGCATCGCCGCGGGCCGCCACGTCATCGACAATGGCGCGTGTGGCGCGCTCGACGTCGGCCGATACCTCGCGCTTGGCCGCCAGGAATTCGCGGAAGCGTTGCTCGAAATCGGCGCTCTGTCGGTCCAGGCGAACGGGCATGGCGGCTTTCTGAAGAGGAATTCGGGTCCCTGCTCAATGGCGCGGCGGATAATGGCCGTCAACCCTTGGCAGGCACGCAATTTCCCCGTCGTCCCGGCGAAGGACTACTCCGGCCCCACCCCGAGATCGTCAGGCCCGAGATCGGTCAATTCGCACTCCAGGCACTCGACATCGAGCCGCAGCGCCGCACCCTGGCCGAACATCAGCAGCGCACTGCCGCCCGGCGGGTCGGAGGCGTGGAATTCGATCCCGAGCAGTTCCAGGGTGGCTTGCGGCGCCTCCAGGTCGATATTGCGCGACTTGCATGCCAGCACCCGGTCGAACCTGAGCGCGGCGATCAGCCGGCGCGAAGACGTGGCGCCGGCCAGGGTCTGCTCCCAGTCCAGCCGGTTCAGGCCGACCACGAGGCGTTTCTCGTCCTGGCGCCAGACGATGTCGGCGGGCTGGACGCGGGCGTCCTGTACATGGGCGGAGATCACCGCGAGGTCATCGGCATCGAGGGCGATCAGTTTCAGCGGTGCGGGTGGGGACATGACGGTGGTTATAACGCCTTCGGCCGCCTGAGGTAGCACTTGGCCGAAGGAAATCCGGCTCGAGGGAACCGGCCCTGCCGCCGCCCCCGTCAGAGGCTGTTGATGTCCTCGCTCTCCAGCACTGGCCTCGGGTAGCCGTCGCGGGCGACCTTGAGCATGGCGCGGCCGAGCTGTTCCGACGTAGTCATGTAGCTCGGTGCGACCCGCACCAGGAACGAGAGCAGCGGCGAGGTCGCGACATAGATCGCCTGCACCCAGCCGGTCTTGGAGCGCACCCCGTGCAGCGGCTGGATACCGGCGGGCCGGAACATGTAGGCGGCCTTGAACGGCAGCTTGAGCAGGTCGTTCTCGGTCTTGCCCTTCACCCGCGCCCACATCAGCGGGCCCTGTTCGGTGGAATCGGTGCTGCGTCCGCTGACATAGGTGAACACCATGCCGGGATTGAGCCGCGACAGCGTCGTCGCCGCCGCCAGCGTGATGTCGTAGGTCATATGGCGATAGCGCGCCTCGTCCATGCCGATCGAGGAGACGCCGAGGCAGAAGAAGCAGGCGTCATAGCCGACAAGCTGCGGCTCGATCGCGCTGTAGTCGACGAAATTGTCGCAGGTCAGCTCGACGAGCTTTGGATCGCGCTGCCCGGTCGGGCTGCGCCCGACCGCCAGCACGCGCTCGACGCCGGGATCGAGCAGACATTCGCGCAGCACGCCCTGCCCGACCATGCCGGTCGCGCCGAACAGGATGACTTTCATGCGATGTGCTCCTTTTCGACGACTGCGATCCAACGGCAAGGGCCGTGTCAGAGGACGATATATGAGCGCGAGATCTTTCGTGAGGTGAGCACGACGGACAGGCTCCTTCACTTAGGTGTCGGTGAGGCTGCGCGATGCTGAGACGCGCAGCGTCATCAGCCCTTGATGAACGCCAGCAGATCCTTGTTGATGGTCTCCGCCTCCGTGGTCGGCATGCCGTGCGGAAAACCCTTGTAGGTCTTCAGCGTGCCGTTCTTCAGGAGCTTGGCCGACAGCGGAGCGGAATCGGCGTAGGGCACGATCTGGTCGTCGTCGCCATGCATCACCAGCACCGGCACGGTGATCTTCTTCAGATCCTCGGTGAAGTCGGTCTGCGAGAACGCGACGATGCCGTCGTAATGCGCCTTGGCGCCGCCCATCATGCCCTGCCGCCACCAGTTCTGGATCACGGCCTCCGACGGCTTTGCGCCGGGCCGGTTGTAGCCATAGAACGGCCCGGCCGGGAGATCGCGGTAGAACTGCGAGCGGTTGGCGGCAAGCTGGGCCTGCAAGCCGTCGAACACCGACTTGGGCAGGCCGCCGGGGTTGGCCGCGGTCTGCACCATCAGGGGCGGCACCGCGCTGAGCAGCGCCGCCTTCGCCACCCGGCTCTCGCCGTGGCGGGCGATGTAGTGCACGACCTCGCCGCCGCCGGTGGAATGGCCGACATGGACGGCGTTCTTCAGATCGAGATGCGCGGTGACGGCCGCGAGGTCGTCGGCATAGTGGTCCATGTCATGGCCGTCGGCGACCTGGGCGGAGCGGCCGTGGCCGCGGCGGTCGTGGGCGACGACACGAAAGCCGTGCCCCACGAAGAACAGCATCTGGGCGTCCCAGTCGTCCGACGACAGCGGCCAGCCATGGCTGAACACGATCGGCTGGCCCGAACCCCAATCCTTGTAGAAGATCTCGACGTCGTCTTTGGTGGTGATGGTGGGCATTTGATTGCTCCTCTTGTTGCTGTTTTCTTGGTCCGCCCACGCCCGGCGTGAGCGCACCTCGGGCGACGGCGCATGCCGCACGCCACCGCACATCATCTTCTATGCGGTGCGTCGCCGCGAAATGATGTCATCCGACCCGGATCAGGCGAACGTGACCGGCCTGAACCGGCGCCAGGCACCGATGATCACCACGGCGAAGAACACCAGCACGATGCCCTGCACCACGGCAAACACCGGCCCGGACGGCGGGTTCGGCGGCACGGCCGGCGCCAGCGCCTGCAGCGCCGGCACCTTGAGGAAGCTCTGAATGACGAGCACGAAGACATTGAGATAGAGCGAGACCATCGCGGTCACCACGTAGACCGGGCGCCAGGCGCCCTTGAGCTGCATCGCATACAGCGCGATGCAGGCGATCGCGAGCAGCACCAGCGAGAGGCCGCCGATGATGTGCGAGGGCAGCAGCTTCTCGGTCACCAAAGGCGGGATCACGAAGCCGGTGGCGTTGGTCAGGATCGTGAGGACGAGGAAGATCGCGGTCAGTCCGGGCATCGCGCGCGAACCGAGCAGGCCGAACATCACGATCACGCCGGCGACGATAGCGATCAGGCTGATAATGACGTGCACAAGCACCAGCGTCGTCATGTGGCGCACTCCTCGTTGAGAACCCGCACCACGTTACGATGCGTCCTTGAAAATTGCTACATGGTTCGATGGCAGGACGGCCGACATCTCATGAGAATTTACCGGCGCCGGCACTTGCCGAAAAATTTTCGCACCGATGTCACACGGCCTGGCCGGTGCGCCTCGTGAGAAGTTGAATCAATAATAGCGCGGGATCGGCCCGTTATGCGGTGTCTTGCGCTTCGACAGGTCGAACAGCACCTCGTCGACGTAGCACCAGCCCCAGCCTTCCGGCGGATCGTAGCCCTCGATCACGGGATGGCCGGTGGCGTGGAAATGCGCCGTCGCATGCCGGTTCGGCGAGTCGTCGCAGCAGCCGACATGGCCGCAGGTCCGGCAGATCCGCAGATGCAGCCAGCGGCTGCCGCTCTTCAGGCACTCCTCGCAGCCGAGCGCACTCGGCGTGACATCCTGGATGCCGGCGATATGGGTGCAGCCTTTTGTCATTTTGATCTCTCGTTCGGATGCGGTTGCTTCGAATTCAGCTCGTTCGCCTGCCTGATCCGTCATCCTGAGGCGCTCGCGCAGCGAGCCTCGAAGGATGACGGGAGAGCTCGTGCTCGCCGCATCGATCGCCCATTGCGGCGGCTACAGCGACGGGCTGCCGTCATCGGCGAGATAGCCGTGCAGCGCGGCGACGACCTGCGCACCCTCGCCGATCGCGCCGCCGACGCGCTTGACCGAACCGGAGCGGACGTCGCCGACGGCGAACACGCCGGGCACCGTGGTCTCGAGCAGCGGCACGGCGGGCGCGCCCTCGCCGTTCTGCACACCGGTCATCACGAAGCCGCCGCGATCGACCTGCACGCCGCAGCCCTCGAGCCAGCCGGTCGCCGGATCAGCGCCGACGAACAGGAAGAGATTGCGGATATCCATGGTGAACTCGTCCGGCGCGAGCCGGCTGCGCCAGCGCACGCGCTCCAGCGTCTCCGCGCCCTCCAGCCCGGTCACCTCGGTGTTAAACATCAATTCGATGTTCGGCGTCGCCTCGATGCGCTCGATCAAATAGCGCGACATGCTGGCCCCGAGCCCGCCGCCGCGGATCATCATGTTGACCTGGCGCGCATGCGCCGACAGGAACACCGCCGCCTGGCCCGCGGAGTTGCCGCCGCCGACCAGCACGACGTCCTGCTGGGCGCAGAGCTTCGCCTCGATCGGCGAGGCCCAGTACCAGACACCGCGGCCCTCATAGCTCTCGAGATTGTCGATCGCCGGCCGGCGATAGCGCGCGCCGCTCGCGACCACCACCGACTTGGCGCGCAGCGTGTGCCCGCATCCGGTGGCGAGCGTGAACGCGCCCGACGCCTTCGAGCAGTCGAGTGATTTGATCGAGACCGGGATCAGCATCTCGGCGCCAAACTTCTGCGCCTGGTTGAAGGCGCGCCCGGCGAGCGCCTGGCCGGAGATCCCGGTCGGGAAGCCCAGATAGTTTTCGATCCGCGCGCTGGCGCCGGCCTGGCCGCCGAAGGCGCGGGAATCGAACACCGCAACCGACAGCCCCTCGGAGGCCGCATAGACCGCGGTGGCGAGCCCGGCCGGGCCGCTGCCGACCACGGCGACATCGTAGAGCTTGTCATGCGCGCTGTTGCCGATCATGCCGAGCGCCATCGCAAGCGCGGTCTCGGACGGATTGCGCAGCACCGTGCCGTTCGGACAGACCACCAGCGGCAGTTCGGCGCGTGTCGGCGAATAGCGCGCGACGAGGTCGGCCGCATCCTTGTCGGTCTCGGGATCGAGGACGTGATGCGGCTGGCCGTTGCGCGCCAGGAAATTTTGCAGCGGCGCCATGTTGCCGACCGACGCGGAGCCGATCAGCACCGGCCCGCCGGCGCCGCCCTGGATCAGGCTGACGCGGCGCAGGATCAGCGCGCGCATGATGCGCTCACCGAGATCAGCCTCGGCGACCAGCAGCGCGCGCAGCCGCTCGGGCGGCAGCAACAGCGTCTCGACGGGGCCCTCGGCATGGCCGTCGACCAGCGCGGCGCGGCCTGAGAGCTGGCCGATCTCGGCAAGGAATTGCCCCGACCCCTGGTCGATGATCGGCGTGACACGGCCGAGGCCATCGCGCTGGGAGATCGACACGCTGCCCGACAGCACCACGAACATGCCGGGCCCCGGCTTGCCGGTCTCGAACAGCGCCTCGCCATCCCCATACGAGCGCGGCTCGCCGAAGCGGCGCATCCGCTCGATCTCGTGCCCCGTCAGGGTCGGAAAGGTCTGCTCATGGCGCGGGAAGGCGGTGGCGGTGGCGTTCAGCCGATCGATCGTCGTCTCATCCATGGCCATCTCGGCGACTCGCTTCTTGTTGCAACAAATGCCAACCGGCCGGAGTTTCGATTCTCACTAGAACCAGAACCCAGGCCCTGGCTTGTCGTTTTGCCGGATTTTCTGCACGAACTGATGTCCATCTCGCAGAAATCGCTCTAGCGGCCCGGCTCGCTTCCGCCGGCGTCGTCTCGCGCGCCGTCGTCCAACGAGGCGTCATCTAACGAGGCTTGGGCTGGTTCGGAAGCCACATCCTCGCGACCGCGCGCCTGCGATTTTCGCCGCTTCAGATTTTCGCGCAGCGCCAGCTTGAGACGATCCTGTCGTGAATCCTTCACGCGGGCTCCGGCCTGCCCGCCGCCCTTGTTATGCTCACCTGTCATTGCAAAACTCTCGAACCGCCGTCGCGCCTTCCGCGAGGCCGAACATAGCCAATGGCCGCCGCCCGCGCACCCTGCCCGGTCGGCCAGTTGCGCCAGGCGGCATGATTCGGCGGTCGGGCGGTTCCGGCTTCCCGGCAGGATCGGAACCCAATCGGACCGGAAATCGGCCGGATTGGGCAGAATCACCGGCGAGGAACGTCAGTTTCTGCCGATTTCATCGGCAACAGCGGCGCTGTTTCGCTTGCGCCAACGGGAGGCCTGTGGCAAGAACCGCCCGCTTGGACGGGCCCTTGGGGCCGATTCAGTTTTTCCCGGGCACGCTGCCGTAGCTCAGTGGTAGAGCACTCCATTGGTAATGGAGAGGTCGACAGTTCAATCCTGTCTGGCAGCACCACCTTTCCTATTGGATGCATTGATTCTATTGGAAATTCGGTCGTGAGTCCCACACGAGAGTGCCACACAGACCATGGTTTCCTTGAACTGCTCAATGTCCAAGCGCGTCCGATCCAACATCCCGCGATTCCGCGTCCGTAAATAAGCGCCGAACTTTGGCCCCCATCGGCACCCCATAGGTGATGAACATTTGGGTGATGGGTTCAAGGAGTTCGGCTGTGTTGGCTGGGTCAACTTTCGGCGCCGATCGGGGGTCAAACCGTGCGCCGAATAACACGCAGGCGCAGAAGACTGAACTGAAAGGGGGCTCAAGTCAGAGGCGCAGACGCTTGCTGGATCGTTGCCAGCAAGCAAGGGTGATGGTGCTTCCTGGGAGTGGGCACGCATCCGAGTTGCCCTCGCGTGAGGCGTGCGCTTGGCGCCGACGTTTCTGGTCGGATGTGAAGGGTCCTCTTATGAACGGTCTTCGTTCCTGCCGGCGCGCCTCGGCATCCTGACCTCGCCAGGCCTTGCGCTGGATGATCTCCGTTTGCCAGACCGTTGAGGCGCCGCAGCGGCTGGTGCCGATGGCCATGCCAGCATCGCAAGTTCGACAACTCGGCGAAGCTCTCCGGTCGTGGCGCCGGCCTGCGGCAAGTTCATCATGGCCTGCAACACGCCGAGGAAGTGCCACGACAGACCGGCGACGTCGGAAGACGGGGCCAATTCTCCGCTGGCGACCGCATCGCGCAAGATTTTGCTGAGGATGGCGCGCTGGCCCAAGACACCTTCCCGCGCGACCGCTTGGCTCGCAGGTGGCAGATCGGCCATTTCCGTGCAGGATCGAACGAGCATGCAGCCGGGGGGGCGCGCCGTCTTGCCCTCTCTGGGCAGGAATTCGTGAAAGAGAGCTTCAAGCTGCTGGCGCTTCGTACTGGCTTGGACCGCATTCATCCGCTTCAGAACGCGCTCGGCGTAGGTCGAAAGAACCTCCTGGAACAAACCGTCCTTGTCCCGAAACCGCTTGTACATGCTCGAGCGCGACAGACCCATCGCGGTCGTCAGTTGATCGATCGACGATGCTGCGTAGCCATGGCGCCAGAAGATCTCCATCGCGGAGCTGATCACGGCATTGTCATCAAATTGGGGCTTTCCGCTCATGGAATTCTCGCTTGACATGTTGGAACGATCGTTCCAGTAGTCTTGGACTGATCGGTCCAAGATACCAAAGGATACTCAATGCTCAAATCCTCAGGGACCAACGACGGTCGCCCCCGCATCGCCGTCGCCGGCGCCACAGGACGCGTTGGCTCAGCCCTCATCGCAAGCCTGGTATCCGAACCTCTTGATTTGGTGGCGCTGACCCGGAATCCGGACGTACAACGCGTTCCCTCCGATGTTTCTCTTGCGGTGGTAGACTTCGATGTGCCGTCTAGTCTCAAGGACGCCTTGCGTGGCACCGATCGGCTTTTTCTTGCCCACGGCACCTCACCTCGGCAAGTCGGCAACGAGATTGCACTGATCGATGCAGCTGTCGGCGCAGGTGTCGGTCACATCGTAAAATTGTCCGCGATGGGTCCGCCCTCTCGGTTGCATCCGATGGACTGGCACATGCAAATTGAGGCGCATCTCGCGACTCTCGACATCGGCTACACGGTTTTGCGTCCATCAACCTTCGTCGATGTCCTGGCACGGGCGGGCGCTCAAGTTGCCGATGACTCATGGGGCGGCGCGGCGGGCGATGGACTGGTTAATTTGATCGACACGCGCGACGTTGCGGACGTCGCGCGCGCTGCTCTTCTGGACGACGCACACCCGACTGCTCAGCGCGCCTGTCACCTGACCGGCCCACGGGCGGTGAGCATGCCAGAGATCGCCGAAGAAATATCGAAACTACTTGGTCGGACCGTCACATATCAGCAGCGAAGCGCCGCAGAGCAACGCGAAAAACTGCTCGCCTCGGGACTGAATGAATTTGTGGCTGACTTGCTGGTCGGGCTGGATCGTCTTTTCCGCGATTCGGCGCTCGCTGAAACGACGTCAACGGTTGAAAATTTGACGGGCCACGCACCGCGGTCTGCCGCGGACTGGTTGAGCGAAAACATCTCGAAGTTTCGGAAGTAGATCAAAGAGAAGGAGCCAGTTTAGGGGAAGCCCCAAACGATGTTGCAAGTCCTATGACATAAGCGGTGCTCCATGACTAGCAAGCTCGATGTTGCCGTTCCGGCGGAGGGCGGCGTTTCCCTTCACGGTTGGCTGTTCGTACCCGATGGGAGGGGAACTCATCCGGCAGTGACGATGGCCCACGGCTTCGGCGGCTCTACAAGCTACAACGAGACCCATCCTTATCTCGCGGAGGCTGGGCAAAATGGTCGGCAGGCCTGGCTCGCGGCCATCGACAAAATCGCTGCGCTAAATCCGACCGCGGTCGTCGTGGGCCAAAGTCCGCTCGATCCCGACAACAGCCCGAGCCACATCGACGCGACGCGCCAGTACATTCGCGACTTCGATGAACTCAACAATGAGAGCGAGACGGCTCGGCAGCTTTATGACCGGATGCTTGCACTCTATCCCGATCGGACCAACCCTGGATCTCTTTGGGCCAGCACTCACACTGCGAAGGAGGCTGAAAAGGTATGAACGCTCGAGCATAACTTGCTCTCGGCGATGCTCTTGGTGACGTCAGCACAATGCGTTCTTACAGCTTGAAGCATGGATGATCTCACCCCCATCGGTCATTTCCAATTTCACACAGGGCCAGAAACCATGAATCTCGAAAATATTCATTACTATGAACCGTCGCAAGGTCATGGTCTGAGACATAATCCTTTCAACGCAATCATTGCGCCGCGCCCGATCGGCTGGATCTCATCTCAGAGCAAGAGTGGGCAACTTAATTTGGCGCCGTACAGCTTTTTTAATGCCTTCAACTACGACCCGCCGATCTTGGGCTTTGCATCCATCGCTTGGAAAGACAGCGTCAAGAATGTCTCAGAAACGGGCGAATTTGTCTGGAATCTCGTGACCAAAGATCTTGGTGATCAGATGAACAGGACGGCGGCACCTGTCCCGCACGGTGTGAGTGAGTTCGACGTTGCCGGGCTGGCGACTGCGGCAAGCCGGCACGTCAAAGTGCCCCGAGTTCGTGAAAGTCGAGCTGCCATGGAATGCAAGGTCACTGAAATTGTCCAGTTTAAGAACGCCAGAGGCGAGAAGGTGCAGGGGTGGCTGGTCTTGGGGGAGGTTGTGGCAGTTTACATCGACAAATCCCTTATCAAGGATGGCGTTTATCAGACGGCGCTCGCAAACCCAATATTGAGATCTGGGCGGGGTGGAGACTACGTAGAGGTCACGCAGGACCGGGTGTTTGAAATGGAACGTCCACCCGGAAGCAGTCATCCAGCTTTTCATGGATCTTAGGTAGAAATTCGAGGCTTCGCGTAAAGACACTTGGCGTAGCTGTTACTGTTGCATCGCCGGCAACTGCATTGGCTCAAGGCGAAGCACGTTTGAAGATCGATTGCTTCGCCTTAACCCGAGTCTACAGCTGCGGCCGCTTATCAATGAACGTCAGGCAGACTGCTACTTTTCGCGGCGGTTACCGCCGATCAATACTCACGACTTGTCGTAAGGTAGAATGTCCCGTCGATCGCGATGTGTAAATAAGCGCGAACTTTGGCCCCCATCGGCTTACAACATTGACCCTATACGTGATGAACATTTGGGTGATGGTTCAAGGAGTTCGGCTGGGTTGTCCGGGGGTCAACCTTCGGCGCCGATCGGGGGCAAACCGTGCGCCGAATAACAGCCTGTCCCAAGCACATCGCATCAATGCGCGAGCAGCAGGCCCGCCCCGCCGATCATCAGCACCACGTAGAACGCGAACACACTGCCGACCCATTTCCAATCGATCTGTCCGTGTTCGGGGCTCAGGCTTTCGATGATGCCATGCATGACGGTTTCCTTCGAGAAGCGTTTTCGAGCGAAGTGGGTACCGGTTCGCGTGAAGAAAACGCGTCAAAACAAGAATCTAAAGCCACGTTCCGATTCAATCGAAACGGAAAGGGCTCTAGAAGTCGCATGCGCGGCGTATAACCTGCGCCTCGATCACGTCATGTGACTCACTTCACACTTCAAAGTCGCGGAACGGACCCAAGAGTGACTGGCCCAGAACTGAAGAAACTGCGCGAACATCTCGGCGAGGCACTCGGCCGAAAGCTGACGGCGGCGGACATGGCGAAGCTGTGCGGGTTGCCGGCGGCCGGCGGCGCCGAAAAGCTCCGCAAGTGGGAAGTCACCGGCCCGACCCCGAAGGTCGCCGCGCTGCTGCGCGTGCTGGCGATGGCGAGCGAGCACTATCCGATCCTGGAGAAGTTCGACGTGTTCGATCGCCACGACGTTCCGGTCAAGGACCGCGCCGCGCGCCGCCAGGCGTTCCGCGAGCAGATGCGCGACGACGTGCGCAAGCGATTGGACTAGCAGACGGCTTGGTTAACGGAAGCAGCACGTCGCGCGCGGCCCGTTAAGCCTTCCGTCATTCCCGCTTAAGCGTTCGTTAGGCACAACAAAACGTTTCGCCGCAACGCCCGCGACTTAACGCTCCAAGTCGTCTTTCGGTGACAGCATTTTATTCAAATGCGGTCTAACGCATCGCCATGGATGGCGCCATTCACGCCGCGCCTCATGACTTGTCCGGAGACTGCCCTATGAAGAAGTTCCTGCTCGCAACCGCAGCCGCAGCTGTTGCCGTCGCTGCCTTTGGCGCGACCGCCCAGGCCGCCGACCTCGGCTCCCGTGGCTATTACCAGAAGGCGCCCGCGCCTGTTTACGCCGCGCCGCTCTACAACTGGACCGGCTTCTATCTCGGCGGCCATCTCGGCGGCGTGTTCTCGCAGAACAACACGTTCAACGGCCTCGCGCTGTCGGACTCCAGCGCCCGCTTCATGGGCGGCGTCCAGGGCGGCTACGACTGGCAGCTGTCGCCGATGTGGGTGATCGGCCTCGAAGGCCAGTATTCCTGGGTCGGCGGCCACCAGCTCAACGCGATCTTCCCGGGCGGTTACGTCTACAACAACAACCAGCGCGGTATCGCCTCGATCACCGGCCGGGTCGGCTACACTTGGGGCCCGGGCCTGATCTATGTGAAGGGCGGTTACGCCTATTCCGACAACAACGAAACGGTAACGCTGGGCGGCGCGCAGGTACCCTTCGCGCTCAGCGACAACCACAGCAACGGCTGGACCATCGGCGGCGGCGCCGAATACATGTTCGCGCCGAACTGGTCGGCCAAGGTCGAGTACCAGTACTACGACTTCGGCGACAGCCGCTTTACCGCACCGGGCGCGCTGGTGCCGGTCGGCAGCTTCCACAATGACGAGCACACGGTGAAGGCGGGCCTCAACTACCGCTTCAACCTCGGCAACCTCGGCGGTCCCGCTTACGGGCGCTACTGAGGTTACCGACCACCACAACCGAGAGTGGAAAGGCCGGCTCACGCCGGCCTTTTTGCGTCCGATCGCGCGCATCGATTCCGCACAGCGAACCAACACGGCGCCGACACGCAGCAGCCCCGAAAAATCCCGCAGATCGTCGCAATTTTCCCGATTTTGTTAACCCGCCGCATTGATACTCCCGCGCCGGGGAAACATCCAAGAGTAGTGGCCAAGCTAGTGGGCCAGGGGGGTACGGGGGCAATGGCGTTTCGGTTCAAGCTCGGCAAACCAAATCTCAAGCGTATCCGCCTTCCGCAGATGGGGGTCAGGGGCAGCCTGTTCGCGGCATTCGCCGTGATCGCAGGCATGGCGCTCGTGATCAGCGCAGGCGCCGGCATCGTGCTGCATCAGCTCGGCGGCACCATGAGCGATCTCTCTGGCCGCGACATTCCGCGGCTCGCCGCGAGCCTGCAGCTTTCCGCGCAAAGCGCCTCGCTCGCAGCCCAGGGGCCCGGCCTGCTCGCCGTGCAGAGCGAGGACGCGCTCAACGATCGCACCAAGAAGGTGCAGGAGGTCGCGCAGCAAACCAATGCCAAGCTTGGCGAGATCATCGAACTCGGCGCCGACAAGTCCGTCGTCAGCGCGCTGCAGGAGAACGTCAAGAACACCGACGAGGCGACCAAGAGCCTGATCTCCGCCGCGCATGAGCGGCTCGACGTCGGCGCACTGCGCGACAAGCAGTACAACGCGCTGCGCAAGGCGCAGGGGGCCTTCGCATCCGCCGCCGGTCCGGCGATGCTCGACGCGCAGACCCGGCTCAACGCCATCCTCGCCGTGGCCGAAGTCTCCGCGGACGATGCCACGGAAGCGGCCCGCACCGTCGGTCAGATCAGCAACGTGCTGTCCATCGGCAATCTGATGGCGGCCGACATGACCGCGGCGCTGTCGGCCAATTCCAGCGAGACGCTCGATGCGATCGAGGCGGAGTTCAAGAAAGGACGCGAGCGGATCAAGTCCAACCTAGAGGATCTGCCGAACAATCCGGCGATCGTTGCCGTGCGCGACACCGCGCAGAAGCTTCTGGTGCTTGGCGAAGGCAAGACCGGCGTGTTCAAGATTCGCCAGAAGGAGCTCGACTCGATCGATTACGGCCAGACCATCCTGGAAGAGACCCGCAAGCTCAATGTCGGGCTCGGCATCAGCGTCCAGCAGTTGGTCGACGCCGTGCAGAAGGAAACCGACTCTTCGACCTTCCAGGCGCGGCAGCAGATCTCGCTCGCAACCACGGTGATGATCGGGCTCGGCGCGCTGACGCTGGTCGGCTCGTTCCTGTTCGTCTGGCTCTATGTCGGACGCAACATCCTGCGCCGCATCCGCGGCCTGCAGCGCTCGATGCAGCTGTTGTCCGACGGCGACCTCGACACCGAGATCCCGCAGAGCCGTCAGCGCGACGAGATCGCCGTCATGGCCGACTCGCTGCAGGTGTTCCGCGAGAGCATGATCGAGGGCCGCGAGCTCACCGAGAACCAGAACAAGGACCGCTCGGCCAAGGCCGAGCGCGCCTCGCGCATGGAGAAGCAGATCGCAACGTTCGAATCGACGGTCCGCACCGCGCTCGGCAGCCTGCAGAGCGCGGCGAACTCGATGCAGTCGACCGCGCAGAGCATGTCGGCGACCGCCGACCAGTCGAGCGCATTGGTCAACGCGGTCGCCTCGGCTGCCGAGGAAACCTCGGTCAACGTGCAGACGGTGTCGGCCGGCACCGAGGAGTTGTCGTCGTCGATCTCCGAGATCGGCCGCCAGGTCGTCACCTCGGCGGAGATCGCCCGCAAGGCGGTCGAGGAAGCCAGCGCCACCGACACCACCATGCAGGGGCTTGCCGATAACGCCGCACGGATCAGCGTCGTGGTCGACCTGATCCAGACCATCGCCTCGCAGACAAATCTGCTCGCGCTCAACGCCACCATCGAGGCGGCGCGCGCCGGCGAAGCCGGCCGCGGCTTTGCCGTCGTCGCCTCCGAGGTGAAGAACCTGGCGAGCCAGACCGCCAAGGCGACCGAGGAAATCCGCCAGCAGATCGTCAGCATGCAGGAGGTGACGACGACGGCGGTCACCGCGATCCGCAACATCTCGAGCACGATCGGCGAGATCAACGACGTCACCACAGCGATCGCCGCCGCGGTCGAGGAGCAGGGCGCGGCGACCCGCGAGATCGCCCGCAACATCCAGCATGCCGCCGGCGGCACCAGCGAGGTGTCGAGCAACATCGTCGGCGTCTCGACCGCCTCGGCCGAGGCCGGCGCCGCGGCCGGCGAAGTACTCAGCGCCTCGGACGCGCTGCGCCGCGAGGCCGACGTGCTGCGCTCCGAGATCGACGGCTTCCTGTCGAACATCCGCGCCGCTTAGCAACGCCTCTGTGCGATCCGTAGCCCGGCTTGATCCGGGCTACGGAATTCGGGTGCAATTCCACCCCATTCTCCGGACGACTATCTGATTTTTCGGCTGGCGCGGCGGCCCGGGTCCCGCTAAGTCGGTAGCATGCATACGAAGACCGACAGCCTTCCCTCTTCGGCGGAGGCATTGCGATACCCCTGGGAGAACCATCCCGGCCACGACCAGGTCGTGGAGGTGGCTCCCGGCGTGCTGTGGGCGCGGCTGAAGCTGCCGTTCCGCCTCAACCATGTGAACATCTATCTGCTCGCCGACGGCGACGGCTGGACCATGGTGGATGCCGGCTTCGGCAATGAGGAATCGATCGCGGCCTGGACCACGCTGTTCGAGGGCCCGCTGAAGCACGTCAAGGTCAGGCGGCTGATCGTGACGCATTCGCATCCCGACCATGTCGGTCTCGCCGGCTGGATCACCGAGCGCTTCGACTGCCCGCTGTTCATGTCGCAGGTCGAATATCTGCAATCGGTCTACCACCAGAACCGCGGCACCGAGGAACGGCGCAACGCGCAGCGGCTGTTCTTCCGCCGCCACGGCATGGACGAAGACCTGACCGAGAAGCTGCTCGGCCGGGGCCAGGACTACCTGAAGCGCGTGTCGGTGCTGCCGCCGTCGTACCACCGCCTCACCCATGGCGACGAGGTCGTGATCGGCACGCGGCGCTTCAAGGTGATCACCGGCGGCGGACACGCGCTCGACCAGGTGATGCTGTATTGCGCGGCCGACAAGCTGTTCCTGTCCGCCGACCAGGTGCTGAGCAAGATCTCGCCCAATGTCAGCGTCTGGGCGGTCGAGCCGGAGCAGAACTCGCTCGGCGAAAATCTGGCCTCGCTGGCCAGCCTGACCACCACCCTGCCCTATGACGTGATGGTGCTGCCCGGCCACGGCGTGCCGTTCTATGGGCTGAAGACCCGGATCAAGCAGCTCGCCGATCACCATGAGGAGCGCTGCCGGCTGATCGCCGAGGCCTGCCGCGAGGTGCCGCAGACCTCCAAGGAACTGGTCCCGGTGGTGTTCCACAAGCACGTGCTGGACGAGCACCAGATGGGCTTCGCCGCCGGCGAACTGGTCGCCCACGTCAATTACATGCTGGTCGAGGGCCGCCTGACGGCCGAAATGCACGACGACGGCATGCTGCGCTTCAAGACGACCTGAGACCGGCCGGGCCCGTAATGCCCCGGGCAATTTGACCGAAATCAAGCCGGACAGACCCCAGCTAGGGCAATTTGCCCAACTGCGACGCATGCCCGGATGTGGGCCAATGCATGGACATTAGAGCTGGAAAAGCTCTAAGAAGAGGCAGCTTTTCCGGTCAGGTTCCGCTTTCTGGGTTCGCCGATGAATTACAGCCAGTTTTTCCAAACCGCCCTCAACCGCCTGCATGACGAGCGGCGCTATCGGGTGTTCGCCGACCTCGAACGGATCGCGGGACGCTTCCCCCACGCGACCTGGCATTCGCCGAAGGGCAGCCGCAACGTCGTGATCTGGTGCTCCAACGACTATCTCGGCATGGGCCAGCACCCCAAGGTGGTCGGTGCCATGGTCGAGACCGCGACCCGCGTCGGCACCGGCGCCGGCGGCACCCGCAACATCGCGGGCACCCATCATCCGCTGGTGCAGCTCGAAGCGGAGCTCGCCGATCTCCACGGCAAGGAAGCCTCGCTGCTGTTCACCTCGGGCTATGTCTCGAACCAGACCGGCATCTCGACGCTCGCCAGGCTGATTCCGAACTGCCTGATCCTGTCGGACGCGCTGAACCACAATTCGATGATCGAGGGCGTGCGCCAGGCCGGCTGCGAGCGCCGGATCTTTCGCCACAACGATGTCGCGCATCTCGAAGAGCTGTTGATCGCCGCCGGCCCCGATCGGCCGAAGCTGATCGTCTGCGAGAGCCTTTACTCGATGGACGGCGACGTCGCGCCGCTCGCCAGGATCTGCGATCTCGCCGAGAAGTACGGCGCCATGACCTATGTCGACGAGGTGCATGCGGTCGGCATGTACGGCCCTCGCGGCGGCGGCATTGCCGAGCGCGACGGCGTGATGCACAGGATCGACGTGCTCGAAGGGACGCTTGCGAAAGCGTTCGGCTGCCTCGGCGGCTATATCGCGGGCCGCGCCGAGATCATCGATGCGGTGCGTTCCTACGCGCCGGGCTTCATCTTCACCACCGCGCTGCCGCCGGCGATCTGCTCGGCCGCCACCGCTGCGATCCGCCATCTGAAGACCTCGAACTGGGAGCGCGAGCGCCACCAGGACCGCGCCGCCCGCACCAAGGCGATCCTGACCGCCGCCGGGCTGCCTGTGATGTCGAGCGACACCCATATCGTGCCGCTGTTCGTCGGCGATCCCGAGAAATGCAAGCGCGCCTCCGACCTGCTGCTGGAGGACCACGGCATCTACATCCAGCCGATCAACTATCCGACGGTCGCCAAGGGCAGCGAGCGGCTGCGCATCACGCCCTCGCCCTACCATGACGACGGCCTGATCGACGCGCTGGCCGAGGCCCTGCTCCAGGTCTGGGACCGGCTCGGCCTGCCCCTGCACCAGAAGTCGCTGGCCGCCGAGTAACCCTATCCTTTCCTACCCTCGAATTTGGGCCGGCCGTGCATCGCACGGCCGGTCCTTTGCGTTATAATCCTGGCACCCGGCCATTCCTGCGGCCGGGACAGGAGGTGAGCAGCGATGCTGCACGACTGGGGCGTCATCGCCACGGCGTTCGCCTACATCGGATTGTTGTTCTTCATTGCCAGCCGCGGCGACCGCAGGTCGGCGGGTGGGCGCGGCCGTGCCAGCCAGTGGATCTATCCGCTGTCGCTGGCTATCTACTGCACCTCCTGGACCTTCTTCGGCTCGGTCGGCTTCGCCACCCGCACCAGCGTCGACTTCCTGGCGATCTATGTCGGCCCGATCGTGATGATCGGGCTGTGCACCCCGCTGCTCCGTCGCGTCATCGCGCTCGCGAAGTCGCAGAACATCACCTCGATCGCCGACTTCATCGCCGCGCGCTACGGCAAGAGCCAGGCGGTAGCAGCCACCGTGGCGCTGATCGCGATCATCGGCTCGGTGCCCTACATCGCGCTGCAGCTCAAGGCGATGGCCTCATCGCTGGAAACCATCCTGAGCGAGGATCAGGCGTTCTCGAAAATCCCGATCATCGGCGATATCGCGCTGATGGTGACGCTGGCGATGGCGGTGTTCGCGGTGCTGTTCGGCACCCGCCACACCGACGCGACCGAGCACCAGCACGGCCTGATCCTGGCGATCGCCGCCGAATCCATCGTCAAGCTGGTCGCCTTCATCGCCGCCGGCGCCTTCGTCACCTTCTGGATGTTCTCCCCGGTCGAGCTCTACGAGCGCGCCCTGAAGACGCCGGAAGCGGTGCGCGCGATCGAATATGTGCCCTCGATCGGCAACTTCCTGATCATGACGCTGCTGTCGTTCTGCGCGATCATGCTGCTGCCGCGCCAGTTCCATGTCAGCGTGGTCGAGAATTCGACTGGCGCCGAAGTCAGCCGGGCACGCTGGCTGTTCCCGCTCTACCTCGTCGCCATCAATATCTTCGTGATTCCGATCGCGATCGCGGGCCTCGTCATCTTCCCGTTCGGCGCGGTCGATGCCGACATGTTCGTGCTGGCGCTGCCGATCGAGGGCAATTCGCAGCTGCTGAGCCTCGCGGTCTTCGTCGGCGGGCTGTCGGCGGGGACCGCGATGGTGATCGTCGAATGCGTCGCGCTGTCGATCATGGTCTCCAACGACATCGTGCTGCCGCTGGTACTGCCGCGCAGCGACGACGCCCGCGCCGGTCAGAAGGACTTTGGCGATTTCCTCCTGAAGGCGCGCCGCTTCTCGATCTTCGCCATTATGGTGATGGCGTATTTCTACTACCGCGCGCTCGGCAACACCCAGCTGGTCGCGATCGGCCTGCTGTCCTTTGCCGCGATCACCCAGCTCGCGCCGGCGTTTTTCGGCGGCCTGTTCTGGCGCCGCGCCACCGCACGCGGCGCCATGGCGGGCATGCTGGTCGGCTTCGCGATGTGGCTCTACACGCTGTTCATCCCGAGCTTCCTGGAAAACTCGACCACCGGCCTGATGCTGCTGCAGCATGGGCCGTTCGGGATCGAGGCGCTGCGGCCGCAGGCGCTGTTCGGCGCCGATTTGCCGCCGCTGCTGCACGGCGTGCTGTGGAGCCTTGCGCTCAACATCCTCACTTACGTCGTGTTCTCGCTGGCGCGCGCGCCGTCCGCGATCGAGCTGTTGCAGGCCGACGTGTTCGTGCCCAACGCGCTGGCCCCGATCGCGCCGAGCTTCCGGCGCTGGCGCACCACGGTGACGGTGCAGGACATCGAGAGCACGGTGACGCAATATCTCGGCCCCGACCGCACCCGCGAGGCGTTCGCCTCGTTCGCCGTCGACCGCAACATCGTGCTGCTGGCCTCGGCACCGGCCGATTTCGAGCTGCTGCAGCACGCCGAGCGCCTGATCGCGTCCTCGATCGGGGCGGCGTCCTCGCGCCTCGTGATGTCGCTGCTGCTGCAGCGGCGGACGGTGTCCGCCAAGGCCGCGCTGAAGCTGCTCGACGACTCGCACGCCGCGCTGCATTTCAACCGCGAGATCCTGCAGACCGCGCTCAATCACGTGCGCCAGGGCATCGCGGTGTTCGACGCCGATTTGCAGCTGATTTGCTCCAACCGCCAGTTCTCCGAATTGCTCGCGCTGCCGCCGCATCTGGTGCAGCTCGGCATACCCTTGCCCGAGATCCTCGAATTCATGGGCGCGATCAGTCCGCCGCCGGCCGGTGACAGCGACAACCTGCTGCAACTGCGGCTGCGCGCCTACACCACCGAGGGCGAGCCCTATCTGGAACGCTTCACCGACCGCCATCTGGTGATCGAGGTGCGCGCCAACCGCATGCCGGGTGGCGGCCTCGTCATCACCTTCTCCGACGTCACGCCGAGCTTCGAGGCCGCGGAGGCGCTGGAGCGCGCCAATGCGACGCTGGAAAAGCGGGTGCGCGACCGCACCGAGGAGCTGACGCGGCTGAACTCGGAGCTCGCGCTCGCCAAGGGCATCGCGGAGGACGCCAACGCCTCCAAGACGCGCTTCCTCGCGGCGGCCAGCCACGACATCCTGCAACCGCTCAATGCGGCGCGTCTCTATGTCACGAGCCTGGTCGAACGCCAGAACGGCGGCGAGGATTCGCGCCTGGTCGAGAACATCGACGACTCGCTCGAGGCGATCGAGGACATCCTGGGCGCGCTGCTCGACATCTCGAGGCTCGATGCCGGCGCCATGACGCCGGCGATCACGAGCTTCCGGATGGCCGATTTGATGCGCTCGCTGGAGATCGAGTTCATGCCGATCGCCCGCGACAAGGGCCTCGATCTGCGCTTCGTGGCCTGCTCGCTGCCGGTCGAATCCGACCGCTCGCTGCTGCGCCGGCTGTTGCAGAACTTCATCTCCAACGCGATCAAATATACCCCGCGCGGCCGCGTGCTGATCGGCTGCCGCCGCCGCGGCAACGCGCTCCAGATCAGCATCTTCGACACCGGCGTCGGCATTCCCGTGCAGAAGCGCGGCGAGATCTTCAAGGAGTTCCACCGCCTCGAACAGGGCGCCCGGATCGCCCGCGGCCTCGGTCTCGGCCTGTCGATCGTCGAGCGGCTGGCGCGCGTGCTCAACCACCGCATCGCGATTTCGGCCAATGTGAGCGGCGGCTCGGCGTTCTCGGTCACCGTGCCGGTCGCGACCGCCGTCAACCATACCGCGGCCGTCACCACCGCCACGCCGCTGTCGAAGACGCCGATGAGCGGCTCCCTGATCGTCTGCATCGAGAACGATCCCGCCATTCTCGACGGCATGAAGACGCTGCTGACGGCGTGGGACGCCGAGGTGATCGCGGTGCTCGATGCCGACGGCGCGATCAGCGCGATCGAGGCCGCCGGCGGCCGCGTCACCGGTGTGCTGGTCGACTATCACCTCGATCGCGGCAACGGCGTCGCAGCGATCCGCGATATCCGCCGCCGCTTCGGCGACGGCATTCCGGCGATCCTGATCACCGCCGACCGCAGCCCCGCGGTGCGCTTGGCCGCGCGCGAGGAAAACATCGCGGTGCTGAACAAGCCGGTCAAACCGGCCTCGCTGCGCGCCTTGCTCGGACAATGGCGCACCCAGCAGATGGTGGCGGCGGAGTAGGGCTCGCTCGGTCCACCGCGTGTGAAGCGCGGCCACCCGATTTTCCCGTCATCCTGAGGAGCGCGGAACGCGCGTCTCCAAGGATGCACGGCCCGCCTGTGGCCGATTCATCCTTCGAGGCTCGCCCAGCGGCGCAATTGCGCCGCAAGGCTCGCGCCTCAGGATGACGGGACAAGGGCCGGGTAACGGCCTTACGTCGACGGCGTGCCCTGGCGCCACTGGCCGCCCGCGATCTTGGCGGCGGCGATCACGGCCTGCGTCCGGCTTTCGACGCCGAGCTTCTGCAGGATGGCCGAGACATGGGCCTTGATGGTCGCTTCGGAGACGCCGAGCTCGTAGGCGATCTGCTTGTTGAGCAGCCCTTCGGACAGCATCATCAGCACCCGCACCTGCTGCGGGGTCAGCGTCACCAGACGGTCGCGCAGCCGCGTCATGTCGGGATCGCCGGCCGCCGACAGATCGGTGTCCGGCGGAACCCAGACGTCGCCCTCCATCACCTTCATGATGGCGTCACGCAGCGTCTCGACGCCGAAGCGCTTGGGGATGAAACCGGAGGCACCGAAATCGAGCGAGCGGCGGATGGTTCCGGCATCGTCACTGGCGGAGACGATGACCACTGGAATCGCCGGATACTGCGCCCGCAGATAGATCAGGCCGGAAAAGCCGCTGATCCCCGGCATGCTCAAATCGAGCAGGATGAGGTCGACCTCGGAGTCTCGTTCCAACAGCGCGGTCAGGTCCTCGAACGATCCGGCCTCGCTGATCGTGGCCGAACTCACGACGCTCGCCACCGCCTGGCGTAACGCATCGCGGAACAGCGGATGGTCGTCGGCGATGACAAGATGAGTATTGGCAGCAGCAGTCATCTCAGTCCCACAAGCGGGCTTTGGCAAGCCCGCGCCGTTCGGTTGTCGCCCGCGTGGCAGTATCACGCAAGCCCTTGATAATACCAGATGCCAACGCAGTTAACCCGCCGAGCTTGTGCGCCGCAACAGACGCGCGCGGGGACGTTCCATCCAACTTACGCCTTCAAAGATAAGTTCAAGCGTGCAAAAGCCAAAAGTCTTATTGGGACGGATTTCACTGCGATGTTACCCTCAATTTAAGCCTAAGGCCCATTCGGGTCCAACCCGCCAGCCGGGGGCGAGCATGGCAGCAATAATTCGGGGGGAGCAATCCAGATGTCCACTATGACTGCAACTTCGGCGCGGCCCGCCGGCATGACGAAGGATGAGCGTTTCGTCATCCTGGCGTCGTCGCTCGGCACCGTGTTCGAGTGGTACGACTTCTATCTCTACGGGTCACTGGCCAGCATCATCGGCGCGCAGTTCTTCTCCGACTATCCACCGGCGACCCGCGACATCTTCGCGCTGCTGGCCTTCGCCGCGGGCTTTCTGGTTCGCCCGTTCGGCGCGATCGTGTTCGGCCGGGTCGGCGACATCGTCGGCCGCAAATACACCTTCCTCGTCACCATCCTGATCATGGGCCTGTCGACCTTCATCGTCGGCCTGCTGCCCAGCGCCAAGACCATCGGCATCGTGGCGCCGATCATCCTGATCTCATTGCGCCTCCTGCAGGGCCTCGCGCTCGGCGGCGAGTATGGCGGGGCGGCGACCTACGTCGCCGAGCACGCGCCAAACGGCAAGCGCGGCTATTACACCTCCTTCATCCAGACCACCGCAACGCTCGGACTGTTCCTGTCCCTGCTGGTGATCCTGTTCACGCGTAGCCTCACCGGCGAAAAGGACTTCGCGGACTGGGGCTGGCGTATTCCGTTCCTGGTGTCGGTGCTGCTGCTCGGCATCTCCGTCTGGATCCGGCTGCGGCTGAACGAATCGCCGGTGTTCCAGCGCATGAAGGACGAGGGCAAGAGCTCGAAGGCGCCGCTGACGGAGGCCTTCGCCAACTGGGGGAATGCCAAGATCGTGATCCTGGCGCTGCTCGGTGGCACCATGGGTCAGGGCGTGGTGTGGTACACCGGCCAGTTCTATGCGCTGTTCTTCCTGCAATCGATCCTCAAGGTCGACGGCTACACCGCGAACCTCCTGATTGCCTGGTCATTGCTGTTCGGCACCGGCTTCTTCATCGTATTCGGTGCGCTCTCCGACCGGATCGGACGCAAGCCGATTATCCTGGCGGGCTGCGCGATCGCGGCGCTGACCTTCATTCCGATCTTCAAGATGATCTCCTCCAACGCCAACCCCGCGCTGGAGAAGGCGATCGAAACGACCAAGGTCGAGGTGGTTGCCGATCCCGCAGGCTGCGGCGACCTGTTCAACCCGGTCGGCACCCGCGTGTTCACCGCGCCCTGCGACACTGCCCGCGCCTTCCTCGCCCAATCGTCGGTCAAATACTCGACGACCAATGGCGCGGCCGGCTCCGGCGTGAAGGTCGTGGTCAACGGCAAGGACGTCTCCTACCCCAACGCCAAGGACGGCAACGCGGCGATCACCACCGCCATCGCGGCAGCCGGCTATCCCAAGGCCGGCGACCCCGGGATCGTCAAGATGGCGCACCCGTTCGACATCTTCCGTCCGCAGATCGCGGCCGTGATCGGCTTGCTGTTCATCCTGGTGATCTTCGTCACCATGGTCTACGGTCCGATCGCCGCGATGCTGGTCGAGCTGTTCCCGACCAAGATCCGCTACACCTCGATGTCGCTGCCCTATCACATCGGTAACGGCTGGTTCGGCGGGTTGCTACCGGCGACCGCGTTCGCGATCGTGGCTTCGACCGGCGATATCTACGCCGGCCTCTGGTACCCGATCATTTTCGCAGCGATCACCGCGGTGGTCGGTGCGATCTTCCTGCCGGAAACCAAGGACGTCGACATCAGCAAGACCTGACCGGCTGACCCAGACCTTTCGACGAGCCGGCCGCGGAGCGATCCGCGGCCGGTTTCGTTTTTCGTGTGTAATTCGCCATCAGGCTCTGGCAGCACCGATGAATTGCAGCACGATCTCACGCCGGTGCGGGTGGGCACGATGCTCGATCAGATAGATACCCTGCCAGGTGCCGAGCGCCATCTCGCCATCGAGCACCGGGACCTGCAGCGAGGTCGCCGTCAGCATGGTCTTGATGTGCGCCGGCATGTCATCGGGGCCTTCAGCGTCGTGACGCCAGCCGCCGTCTTCGGGCGCGGCGCGATCGAGCGCCGTCATCAGATCGACCAGCACCGTGGGATCGGCATTCTCCTGGATCGTCAGCGAGGCCGAGGTGTGACGGATGAACAGCGTCACCGCACCCTCGCCGGCGCGCACCTCGCGCAGGAAATTTGCGACCTCGCGCGTGATGTCCGTGAAGCCGGCGCCGGACGTTTCGACCGTCAGGCGCGACGAGGCGATGTTGGTCGCTGCGACCGAGGATGGCGCCGAGCGCGACATTGTTCTCGCTGAATTCATCTGTACTTTCTCGACACGTCGTTCCGGCCTAGTGCGCAATTGCGCACGGGGGCCGGAGCCATAACCACCGATGTTCATTGGTTACGCGAGACATCGACTCCGAGCCGTCGAAGTCGAAAGGCCGCAGCGTATGAGTCCCGGCCTTCGCCGGGACGACTTTGTGCAAACAACATCAAATCTTGCCGCCATTGACGTCGCGCTGCACGCGGTTGGCCATCTCGATCAGCCGCCGCCAGGCCCGCTCGACGAACGACATCATGCGATCCATGTCGCGGTCGCTCGGCAGCGGAATCTCGATCTTGCGCTCGCCCTCGGCGACCTTCGGCTCAGCCTTCTTCAACGAATCCGATTTCGGCAACGCCTCGTCGGTCTTGGCCGATGGTGCGCGCGCGGCGAGCTCGCCTTTCAGCTTGTCATTGTCGGCCTGCAGGCGGCCGATCTCGGCATCCAGCGCCGCCCGCTCGTCGGGCACCATGTAACAGGCCCAGCCGGCGCTGGAATTGGTGCAGGTCGACACCGCGCCGGTGCGGGTGTCGAGCCGCAGGAAGCCATCGCCGGCCGGTGACAACGCATAGCGGCCGTTCTCGGTATCGGGCGCGGTTTGCGCGAGCGCGGCGCCGCTTGAGATCAGGATGGCAACGATTGCGATGGACAATTTCGAGGACGACATCGCGATGGGCATGGCTTGCTCCGCCTCAACCTGATTCCTGCCCCTCAACCACAGAGCTATAGGGCTTGCGGCCAGACTTCAACGCGTCCTCGAGCAATTCGATCCGGTCCTGCCCCCAGAACACCTCGCCATCGAGCACATAGCCGGGCGAGCCGAACACGCCGGCGTCCAATGCATTCTGGCGATTCTGCTCATAGGCCGCGCTGATCGCATCGGAGCCCGAGCGCTCCACCAGCTGCCGGCCGGGCAAGCCTGCATCGTCGGCGAGCTTCACCAGCGTCGCAGCATCGGCAAGATTGAGCTCAAGCTCCCACACCGCGGGATAGGCGCGTTGCAAGAATGGCTCGGGGTCGAGGCCGGCCTCGAGCAGCGCAATCACGACGCCATCGGCAAGCCGCCCATTGAACGGCCAATTGGCCGGCTGCAGGTGAAAATTCAGCCCGCGCTTGTCGCGCCAGCGTTGCAACTCGATCATCCGGTAGCGCTGCCGCACCGGATGGCGCTGGGCGAGCGGCAGCCCGCCGGTCTCCGAGAACAAATCGACCAGCAGCACAGGCCGGTAATTAACCTTGAGATCGTAAGTGCTTACGAGTCGCACGAAGGGCTTGTGACCGATATAGGCCCAGGGCGATTGCAGCGAGAAGTAGTAATCGATCTGGCGTGACATGCGGAACCTTGACTGCATGAGAGGATAAGGACTTTCGGCGATCCCAGCAGAGCCGGAAATGCCAGGCAACATCGCTTCAAAGCATACAAGCTGTTGCACTGCGAACACTGCGTCACTCTGACCGTGAATATCTCCAAATAAATCCAGCAGAATCAAAGCAATAACTGGTTACGACGCAATCTTGACTTGATTAGACGCGGTAAGTATGGTCCGCGCGGCTTTTGACGGGGACGGGCGCAATTTCCATCATCCGCGGCTTCGGTTAGTGTTTGCAGCATGGCTGAGAACACCAACGACGGCGCAGGTGGAAGTCGCGATCAATCGCCTCCTGACGAAGCTGCGCTTTCCGCAAGGCTCGGAAGTCTCGATCATCGGTTGTCAGAAATTCGCGACAGCCGCAGGAGCAAGACTGATCAATCCGGTACTGAAAGCGGGGACAGTGCCGCCAGAGCTTCGGCGATGGCGCTCGGTTTTCGTCTTTCCTCGGAGCTGATCGCGGGCGTTGCCGTCGGAGCGGCGATTGGCTGGGGATTCGACCGTTTGCTGTCGACGTCGCCATTCGGCTTCATCGTGTTAACACTGCTCGGCTTCGTCGCCGGCGTGTTCAACGTGGTGAGGTCCGCGGGCGTGGCCTCGGGCAAGCGCTGAGCGCTGGCGGGAAGTCACGACATTTGAAATTCGATTACCGGCACGATGGCCGGTGGACCAAGAGCCGCGCGGATGAAAATCGACCCGATCCACCAGTTCAATATCGAGCCCCTCTTCACGCTCGGCCACATCGGCAATCACACGATCGCCTTCACCAATTCGTCGCTCTACATGTTCATCGCGGTGCTGCTGATTGCACTGCTGATGCTGGCGAGCGGCCGGGACCTGGTTCCGGGACGTCTGCAGTCGGTCGCCGAGATCTCCTACGAGTTCGTCGCCAGCACGGTTCGCGGCAACGCCGGTGCGGAAGGCATGAAGTTCTTCCCGCTGATCTTCTCGCTCTTCATGTTCATCTGCGTCTCGAACCTCGTGGGCATCATCCCCTACACCTTCACGATCTCGAGCCACCTGATCGTCACCGCGGCCCTTGCGCTCCTGGTGTTCTTCACCGTCCTGTTCTACGGCCTCTACAAGAACGGTCTGAAATTCTTCAAGATCTTCGTTCCCTCCGGCGTTCCGCTGTACATCCTGCCGCTGGTCATGTTCATCGAGGTCCTGTCGTTCTTCCTGCGGCCGGTCTCGCACAGCGTGCGTCTGTTCGCCAACATGCTGGCCGGCCACATCGCGCTCAAGGTGTTCGCGGGCTTCGTCGCGATGCTCGGCTTCTCGCTGGGCGCGCTCGGCTGGTTCGGCGGCGTGCTGCCGCTGGCGCTCACGGTCGCGCTGTATGCGCTCGAACTGCTGGTCGCGTTCCTGCAGGCCTACGTGTTCGCGATCCTGACCTGCATCTACCTCAACGACGCCATTCATCCGGGACACTAAGCGGTCCGGGGAATCTCCACCCACCAATCTGTCTATCTTTCTCAAGGAGCTACAAATGGAACCGGCAGCAGCAAAACTTATCGGCGCGGGCATCGCGTGCATCGGCATGGGCGGTGCGGGCGTCGGCGTGGGCATCATCTTCGGCAACTACCTCGCCGCTGCGGTGCGTAACCCCTCGGCCGCTCAGGGCCAGTTCGGCAACCTGATCTTCGGCTTCGCCGTGACCGAAGCGCTCGGCATCTTCTCGCTGCTGATCGCGCTGCTTCTGCTGTTCGTTCCGCTCTGAGCGGCACCCCGGTTCCGCTTTAGCGGCAACCCGTCGCGCCGCCCAAAGGTCATCTCAAGGGCGGCGCGCATGACAGCAACAGGAGAACACCGTGGCTGAGAGTCATGGCGAGGCAAAAGGCCAGAATGCCGGCGCCCACACCGAGGCCGATGGCGGACATCACGGCGGAACCTTTCCGCCGTTCGATTCCTCCAATTACGCCTCGCAGCTGGTGTCGCTGGCGATTGCATTTGTCGCGCTCTACCTGATCGTGTCGCGTATCGCCCTGCCGCGCGTCGGCGGGACGATCGATGCACGCCAGAACAAGATCGAGGGCGATCTGGCCGAGGCGCAGAAGCTGAAGGACGAGTCCGACGCGGCGCTGAAGGCCTATGAAACCGAGCTGGCGAATGCGCGCTCCAACGCACAGGCGATCGGCAACGAGACCCGCGAGAAGCTGAACGCGGCCTCGGAAGTCGAGCGCAAGGCGCTGGAAGAGAAGCTGGCGGCAAAGCTCGCCGACGCCGAGAAGCAGATCGCAACGACCCGGACCAACGCCATGAGCAACGTCCGCGGCATCGCGGCGGATGCGGCCGGCGCCATCGTCCAGCAACTCGCCGGCGTCACGCCGGACGCGAATGCGGTCAACAGCGCCGTCGACGCGTCGCTGAAGGGATAGACGATGTTTTACGAACCGGAAACCTGGGTTGCGATCGCCTTCGTCATTCTGCTGGTCGTGTTCGGCTATCTCGGCGTCCATCGCACCCTGCTGACGGCGCTCGATCATCGTGCCGAGCGCATCAAGGCCGAGCTCGACGACGCCCGCCGTCTGAAGGACGAGGCCAACAAGCTGCTCGGCGAATACAAGGCACGCCGCGCCAGCGCGGAGCGCGAAGCCGCCGACATCATCTCCAACGCCAAGGCCGAAGCCGAACGGATCGCGGCTGAAGCCAAGGCCAAGATGGAAGATTTTGTCGCCCGGCGGACCAAGACCGCAGAGGGCAAGATCGCCCAGGCCGAGGCGCAGGCCGTGGCCGATGTGCGCGCCGCCGCGGCCAACGCCGCCGTGACCGCCGCCTCGACCATCCTGTCGCAGTCGGTCAAGGGCTCGGTTGCCGACGACCTCGTCGGCAAGGGCATCGCCGAAGTCCGCTCCAAGCTGAACTGACGCGATCACACTTCCTTCCGGAAAAGGCCGGCGCGAGATCATCGCGCCGGCCTTTTTCTTTGTTCCTGCTGCTTCTTATTCCACCGGCCCCGTCGCGGCGGCCGCTACTTCTTCTTGTGCGGCGCGCGGGGCTTGGGCTCCGGCTTCAGCGCCTGCGGATCGAAGCCGATATAGAAGATGTAATCGTCATTGTCCGCGGGCGACGGCGCCGGATAGACGACATCCTCGGCGACCAGGCTGAACGGGACGCTGCCGCTGTCGTCCATCTGCACCGTGGTGGTGTAGGCCTTGGTCGCAATGGTCCTCTCGCCGACGCCGCCCTTCACCACGGCGACGCGCAGCGGCACCTGGATGGTCGGCGGCGCGCCCGAGGGGCCGACGATGACCCGTCCCTGGATACCGATCTTGGCCGTGATCTGGCCGCTGTTTAGATTGCATTGCCGCGCCGTGCGCGTGATCGAGGCCAGGAACTTGACGTCGTTGCCGACCGCCTCCTTGCCGTCCACGGCCACCGAATAGGTCGAGGCCCCGGAGCGGATCTGCACCGGCGGGCAGGTCAGCTCGGCGTCGGCGTCGTTGAGCGGCTGCGGCGCCGCCGGCGTCGCCGGCTTCGAATCGGACGAACCGCCGCCGAACAGGCTCTTGAAGCGGTCGCTCAGCGACTGCGCCGAGCTGACCTCCGGCAGCAGGGTGGCACCGAGACCGATCGATACCGCCGCGGCGAGCGCGAACCTGATCACCCTGTCACCCATGCGATATCCCCAAAGCCTCCAAACCAGAGTTCCCCGTTTCGCGGGCGTTATAGCAAGCCAATGGCGGCGAACCCAAGGCATGTTGAAACGGCATGTTGCAAAGGCATGTTGAAAGCATCCTGAAATGGCTCGGATAGGGCCCGCCATCAGCCAACAGGCTTAAGATTCAACCGCGGAAATCCTCGTGCAGCAGGCCGAACAGCAGGTGATCCTGCCAGATCCCGTTGATGCAGAGATAGCGCCGCGCCAGGCCCTCGCGGGTGAAGCCGCACTTCTCCAGCACGCGGATCGACGACGCATTGGAGGGAATGCAGGCCGCCTCGATGCGATGCAGGTTGAGCTCGCCGAACAGCGAGGGCAGCAGCACCCGCAGCGCCGTCGTCATGTAGCCGCGATGGGCGTGCGGCAGGCCGACCCAATAGCCGATCGTGCCGGCCTGCACGATGCCGCGGCGGACATTGGCGAGCGTGATGCCGCCGATCATCACCCCGTCCGATTCGCGGAAGATGATGAACGGATAGGAGCGGTCGGCGGCGATATCCTCGCTGTAGCGGCGCAACCGGCGGCGGAAGCCGGCGCGGGTCAGGTCGTCGGACGGCCAGATCGGCTCCCATGGCGTGAGATAGGCGCGGCTGGACTCGCGCAACTGCGCCCATTGCGGGAAATCCGACATTTGCGGCGCACGCAGCAAAAGCCCGTGCCCCCGCGGCATCAGCGCAGCCGGTCCACCGGACGGCAAACGAAACAGGGCCATGGCCCAACACTCCCCCGCCAAGCTGCTCCCCCTCGCCCTGCTCTTGCGGGAGAGGGTCGGGGTGAGGGGCCGTTTCCGCAAACTCGGCCTGCGGATAGCCCCCTCACCCGAAGCCTTCGGCTATAGCCGAGGCTCCGCCTCGGCGTATCTCCGTCAACGGCCGCCGGTAGGCGGCCTCTGCTCTCCCCCCGCAAGCGGGCGAGGTAGGCAGAATTCTTAGTGCAGCAGCGTCTTTGCCTTCGACTTCGTCAATCCTTCCGCAAAAGACACCGCCGTGTCCAGACCCCTGCCGCTGCCGAGTGCAACGACGGCGGGCCGGCTGCGCGACAGCAGCGCGCGGGCGGCGTTGCGGCTCGATTCGACCGAGACCGCGTCGATCCGCGCCACCAGCTCTTCCACCGTCTGCGGCCGGCCATAGGCTAGCACATGGCGTGCCAGCTGCTCGGCCCGGGATGAACAGCTTTCCAGCGCCATCAACAGGCCGGCCTTCATCTGCGCCTTGGCGCGGGCGACCTCGGCCTCGGTCAGGGTCTCCACCGCGTCATTGATGACGTCGACGATGACTTCCATCATTTCCGGCGCGTCGGCGGGATCGGTCCCGGTGTAGAGCCCGAAGAAGCCGGTGTCGGTGTAGGGGGCGTGGAAAGTGTAGATCGAGTAGCACAGCCCACGCTTCTCGCGCACCTCCTGGAACAGCCGCGACGACATCCCGCCGCCGAGCGTGTTGGTGAAGACCTGCAGCGAGAACAGCGACAGGTCGGTCTGCGGCACGCCTTCGAGCGCCAGCGTCAGATGCGCCTGCTCGAGATCGCGATGCACCACCCGCGAGCCGCCCTTGCCGAACATCGCAGCCTGCGGCTTCGGCGCCGGCGTGGCGTCGAAGCTCGCGAATTTCTCGGCGACGTCCTCGACGACGCGCTTGTGATCGACAGCGCCGGCGGCGGCGACCACCATGTCCGGGGCACGGTAATGCGTCGACAGATAGCCGCGCAGCGTGTCGCGGTTGAAGGCCTTCAGCGTCTTGGCGGTGCCGAGCAGCGAGCGGCCCATCGGCTGGTCCGGATAGCAGAGCTCGTTGAGATGCTCGAACACGACGTCGTCGGGCGTATCCTGCGCCGCGCCGATCTCCTGCACGATGACGCTCTTCTCGCGCTCCAGCTCGTCCGGCACGAAGGACGGATTGGCGAGGATGTCGGAGAGCACGTCGAGCGCCAGCGGCACGTCGGCCTTCATCACCCGCGCGTAATAGGCCGTGGTCTCGGTCGAGGTCCCGGCATTGAGGTCGCCGCCGACCGCCTCGATCTCCTCGACGATCTCGCGCGAGGAGCGCCGCGCGGTGCCCTTGAACGCCATGTGTTCCAGGAGATGCGAGATGCCGTGCTCGTTCGGCTTTTCGTCGCGCCCGCCGACGCCGGCCCAGACCCCAAGCGCCGCGGTCTCCAGATGCGGCATGGTATCGGTGACGACGGTCAGGCCGCTCGGCAGCTTGGTGATTTCAACGCTCATCAGGCAACTCCCTGCTTGGCGGCACGGCTGACCGACAGCACGAAGCGCTCGACCTCGGCAGAATCATTCTTCATCACAGTCATCTGTTCGGACTTGGTCATCAGGCTTCCGAGCCAGGCCGGCAGTTGCGGACGCACCCCGCAGGCCGCCTCGACCGCGTCGGGGAATTTGGCCGCATGCGCGGTCGACAGCACGATGTTCGGGATCTTGGAGTCCGAGGTGTCGCGGTCGGCAACCGCGAGCGCCACCGCGGTGTGCGGATCGACGAGATCGCCGGCCTCGCGCCAGGCGGCGCGGATCGCGGCCGCCGTCTCGGTTTCGTCGGCGCGGCCGGCGTCGAAATCGCGGCGCACCGCGGCCAGCGTCGCATCCGGCAGCACGAAGCGGCCGGACTGCTTCAGCGAGGCCATCAGGCGGCGAACCTGATCGGCGTCGCGGCCGCTGGCCTCGAACAATAGCCGCTCGAAATTCGAGGACACCTGGATGTCCATCGACGGCGATGCCGTCGCGTGCACCTCGCGCACCTCGTAATTGCCGGTCTTCAGCGTGCGCGGCAGGATGTCGTTGACGTTGGCGGCAATCCGCAACCAGCGGATCGGCAGCCCCATCCGCTTCGCCACATAGCCCGCGAAGATGTCGCCGAAATTGCCGGTCGGCACCGTGAAATCCACCGTCCGCTGCGGCGCGCCGAGCGCGACCGCCGAGGTGAAATAATAGACCACCTGTGCCACGATGCGCGCCCAGTTGATCGAGTTGACGCCCGAGAGCGCCACCTGGTCGCGGAAGCGATGGTTGTTGAACATCTCCTTCACCAGCGCCTGGCAATCGTCGAACGTGCCTTCGATCGCCAGCGCATGGACATTGGCGGCGCCGGTCGTCGTCATCATGCGGCGCTGCACCTCGGAGATGCGCCCGTTCGGAAACAGCACCACGAGATCGACATTGTCGAGATTGGCAAATGCTTCGACCGCGGCGCCGCCGGTATCGCCCGAGGTTGCGACCACGATGGTGGTGCGCTGCGCGCGCTTGGCCAGCACGTGATCCATCAGCCGCGAGATCAGCTGCATCGCGACGTCCTTGAACGCCAGCGTCGGCCCGTGGAACAGCTCGAGCAGGAACTGGTTCGGGCCGATCTGGTCGAGCGGCACCACGGCGGGATGGCGAAAGGTGGCATAGGCCTCGTTCGCCATGCGGCCGAGCTCGGCGTCGGAAATCTCGCCGACGGCAAACGGCCGGATGATCTCGACCGCGACCTCCCAATAGGGACGGCCGAAGAAGCCGGCGATGGTCTCGTGCGAAAGCTGCGGCCAGGTCTCGGGCACGTAGAGTCCGCCATCGCGGGCAAGCCCGGTCAGCATCACATCGCAGAAGCCAAGCGCCGGGGCCTCACCCCGGGTCGAAATATACCGCGTCAAACCGCCCTCCAAAGGCTTCGATCCGAGCCTTAAGCCTTTGATATCATGGAATTATCGAGTGCGCCGCATGCGACCCGAAGTGGTCACCATAGAAGATCGGGCCAACAATGGGTAGCCCGAAGCACGTGCCTCGGGGGCGCGTGGATTAGTGCGAGGACTTGTTGGACGAGAGGAATTTGCGAGCCTCTTTCCTCCCGTTGTCCCGGCGAAGGCCGGGACCCATACGCCGCAGCGGATGTTGTGAGAGCGACTCGTCATTCCAGGGTCGTTCAACAATTGCGTTCGGTGGTTATGGGTCCCGGCCTTCGCCGGGACGACGGTGAGTGTGTGTAGCGGTTTGTGAATCATACATCCGCATTCTCGCGACATGAATCGTCCGAGCTTTGCTGTTCGTTCCGCCCTCTCCTTGAAGAGGGCGCAGGGAAAGCCGGGTGCCGATCGCACCTATGGGCCCCGTGCAAAAGGTAGAAAGCACGGGGGTAGGACCACAGGTGTAACCGGAGCATCCCGGCTTTCCCTGCGCGATGGCTTACGGCTATACGTGCTCTCCCCGGCGAGACTGGGCTTTCTTGTCACCGCTCTCGCAACACGCTGTGCGTCTTGCGAGAGGACACCTACCACTAGGGCGTCAGGCCTGCACGACTTCACCGTCCGCTTCGCGCGCTCTCGTCAGCACCACGCTCGGCGTCCACCGCATCTCGACCCACGTTCGTGACGACCGCGAAGCGCCCCTCGATCGGGTGAGACGGGCAAATCTATACACTGAGTTGCGCTTCGGATAAAGCGAAATATTTTTACTGCGGGGACTTGTGCCGTCGGGCAACTCAGTGGCACGCGCGCGTGAGGGACGCACCGGCGGCAGGGTTCCCTCTCCCCTTGCGGGAGAGGGTTAGGGAGAGGGGCGCCATACGACGTGCTCTCCCCGTATTTTTCTCGACGACAAGCAAACTTTTTGCGAGGCCAGTGCACTCATCGATCAGCTCGCCCGGGCCACCCCTCTCCCCTCCCTCTCCCACAAGGGCACAAGGGGAGAGGGAGCCTGAGAAGCGCGCTCACCTTACGTGAAACCCACCCCTAACCGCTCGGCGGCGCCAGCGGCTGCACGATCTCCCGGAACGGCGGCAGCGCTTCGCAGCGCGCGGCGTGGGCCTTGAGCGCCGGATAGCGTGCATCGAACAGATGCGGATGCGCCTCGCCGGTGAAGCGCAGCGCGCAGGCCACCGCGATGTCGGCATGACCAGTGCGATCACCGAGCCAGTATGGCCCCTGCACCGCCGCACGCTCCTGCTCCAGTACCGCGAGCACGCCCGAAATCTGCGCCTCGCAGCGCTCGACCCAGAGCTTCAACTGCTCCTTGCGCAGCACGCGCTCATAGATCAGGCTCACCGCCTTGTCGGCGAGCCCGGTCGCCAGCGCCGTGATGCGCAGATGCTTGCGTCGCTCGGCGCCTGAGCGCGCGATCATCGCCTTCTCCGGCCCGACCAGCTCGTCGAGATAATCCAGGATCGCACCGCTCTCGATCAGCGCCTCGCCGTCGTCGAGCACCAGCGTCGGCACCCGCCGCACCGGGTTGTAGGCCGCAACCTTCTCCGCGTCGCCGAACGTCGACCACGGCTTGTGCTCGAACGGCAATCCATAGAGCCGCAGCGCGATCGCGGTGCGGCGGACAAAGGGCGAGTCGTACTGGCCGATCAGGAACATCTGTCATCTCGTCGGTCATGCCGCGGCAAGCCGTACCTCGAAAGCAGGGCTTTCGAAGGGTGGGCTAACGCCGGATCAAAGGTTGCGCTTTGTACCATCCTAGATGGCTCTCGCCGCGTTGCAACCGGATCATGATCGGTCTGGCTATCCGATCACCGGCACATGCCTCGTCGCATCGCGCGGCAATCTGCCGTCGAGCCTTGGATCGTCGGCCACCTCGATCTGCCGCTTGAACGCATGGAAGCCGGAGCGCTGGTAGAACGCGATCGCAGAGGGATGATCGAAGGTGCAGGTGTGCACCCAGACGCGGGCAACGTCGCGTGACCAGGCGATCTCGAGCGCGCGATTCATCAGGAAGCGCGCGGCGCCGGTGCCGATGAATTTTGCGGTGACGCCGAAATAGAGCAGCTGGCATTCGCCGGGCTCGCTGAAATCGAGTTCGAGCAGGCCTTCATCATGGCCGTCAACGACCAGCCCGTAGAGCTCAACGCCAGGCGCGTGAATCCGACCCGCGAGATCGGCGTCATCGATCCCGGTGCGGGTGAACCACAGCCATTCCTCGCCGACGCGACGGTAGAGATCGCGATACCAGTCGAGCGCCGGCGGCTCGACCTTGCGCAGGCGCCACGTGCCGGGCGGATCGTCGCGCAGCGGCGGACGTTCGGTCATTTCCAGATGCGTGACGACGGCGGCGATCTTGCCGTGCGGAATGTCGGAGTAGCCGTCGGGCAGCAGCATCGCGTGACCTTCGTTTCCAGATTGTCGGCGGGAGATATCCGCATGTCGCGGCAGATGCAATGCAACGCGGCTTAACAATGTTACCGATTTGTCAGTGGGTGTTTTGGCGAATCAGCGGCTCCATGTGCAGAGGCCACCGGAGCAATCACCGTGTCGCGCCATCACACGCTGCCGCCGATCGTCTACACGCCGCCGCCACCGAAGCCGAAACCCGCGCAGCGCCGGCGCGGCGTTGGTTATGCGTATGGCGCGAGTGCGGCTGATGAAGCCATGGACGTCGAGGACGGTGCACCAGCGCGCAGCGAGCAGGTCGCTCCGCAGCATGCGCGACCAGTCGAGATCATCGAGCGACGCGTGCCGTCACCGAACGGCAAGCTCAGCGACGACACGCTGCGCGCGATGCTTGATTTGCAGGAGAAGGATGCGAAGTAGCCAGAGGTGCGCACCACACACTCGCTGTCGTCCCGGCGAAGGCCGGGACCCATATGTGGACGGCCCTCGTGGCACAAGAGCTTTCTGGGATTGGTCGGATCGCTGTCATCCATATGTCCGGCCTGTTTGATGCGATCGTGTTGATCGCTGGGCCAAGATGGTTTCCGCGACGCGAGTGCCAAACAACCTGGCGACCTTGTGAAGGCCAATGGGTCCCGCGGCTTGTCTCGCGTTCTGGATCGATCGATCATTCCATCTGCTCTTGCAGCTCCGGTTCGTCCGGCGAGCGCTACGTCCGGCCGGCCGACCTGTTAGGTGACAGCGTTCATGCGTGCGGCATCATAGCTCTCGCCGGTCGCCATCAGCTTCCAGGCGATGCGGGCCACCTTGTTGGCGAGCGCCACGGCCGCAAGCTTCGGCGGCTTGCGCCTGAGCAACGCCACGAGCCAGCGCGAGGGGTGGCCGCGCCCGAGCCTTGCCTGCCGGATCACCGCGGTCGCCCCGGCCACGAGCAGGCGACGCAGGGTCTCGTCGCCAGCGCGGGTGATCTTGCCGAGCCTGGTTTTGCCGGCGGTGGAATGGTCCTTGGGCGTCAGGCCGAGCCAGGCCGCGAACAAGCGGCCGGAGCGGAAGGCGTGCGGGTCCGGCGTCTTCATCACAAGCGAGGTCGCGATGATCGGACCGACCGAGGGGATCTGGGCCAGACGACGGCTTGTGGCGTTGGCCTGGTGCCAGGCCAGCAGCCTGGCCTCGACCGCCTTCAGCTCACCCTGCAACTGCGCATAGTCACGGCCCTGCATGGCGAACAGCTCGCGCGCCATAGCGGGAACGCTCTCGTCCTGCGTGATCCGGGCCAACAGCGGCTCGATCTTGTCCAACCCCTTCGGCGCGATCAGGCCAAACTCCGCCGCGTAGCCGCGGATCGCATTGCTGAGCTGGGTACGGCGGCCGATCAGCCCATCGCGGACACCTGCAAGCATCAGCGCGGCCTGCTGTTCGGCGCTCTTCACCGGCACAAACCGCATCCGCGGTCGGCCCATCGCTTCGCACACCCCATCCGCATCTCGCCCGTCGTTCTTGTTCCGCAGCACATAAGGCTTCACCAACTGCGGCGCTATCAGCTTCACCTCATGGCCAAGCTTGCCAAGCTCGCGCCCCCAGTAATGAGCCGCCCCGCAGGCCTCCATCCCGATCACGGTCGGCGGAAGCTTGGCAAAAAACTCAAGCACCTGCTTGCGCGACAGCTTCTTGCGCAACACCGGCTGTTCCGCCGCGTCAACTCCATGCAGCACAAAAATATGCTTCGACGTATCCATCCCAATACGGATAATCTCTCTCACGGACGGTCTCCTTGTCTGAGATTTACAACAACCTCATTCTGGCACACTGATGCCGTAGGGGGCCGTCCACACCATCAACCACCGCGGCTTGTTGTTGCGATCGCTGTGGCCCCAGCACCGCAAAGCAATCGGCATTTGTGGTTATGGGTCCCGGGTCGCGCTTCGCTTGCCCGGGACGACAGTGGAGGTTTGGGCCGCCGCCTCCCCCTCACCTCGGTGTCAGCGTGATCGCCTCGGCGGTTGCGGCTTCCACCGCCGGGCGGCTGTAGAGCAGCGGGATGTATTGGCCGGTGGCCCAGAGCGGTGCGAGGTCGCGGTAGTGGCCGCTGAAGGGATCGCCGGATTGGCCGGGCGTGTTGATGGTGCGGCTCGCATCCCAATTGCCGACATCGAGCACCATGCGGAACGAGGCGCCGGCGGTGAGATGATAGTCGGAGCGGCGATAGGTGGCGGCGCGCGGCACGTTGGCGGCGCCGCCATAGGCGAGCGGGCCGACCGACATCTGCGCCGCGGTCGCCTTGTCGGCGAGCGGCATCAGCGCGTGATCGAACTTGGCGACATGCAGACGGCCCCAGCGCCAGGTCGACGCATCGCCCCCGAGCTTGTCGGCGACGTCGGCAACGGCCTCGCCGAGGCTATCGCGCAGTACGCGGTCGCGTCCGCCGGCGGGATCGCTGCCGAGGGCGGAGTCGGGCGTTTCGAGATAGCCGACGATCGCGGAGATGCTGGAGGCTTCCGGCGCGATCAGATCGGCCGCCTTCGGCGCCGTGGTCCTGAGCAGCACCGGGCCGAGATGGTTCGCGATCCAGACCTCGTAGACCGCGGCGGCCGCGCTATCAGCCGCGTCGCGCGCGTCCCACGCCTTTAACAGATCGAGGCCCTTCTTCACATTGGCATCGTCGGATGACAGCGGCTTCAGCAACGCGACGAGACGCCGCGCCAGCATGCCGGTGTCGTCGTTCTGCAGTGCCATCGCGTCCGCCAGCGTCACCTTGCTGTTGGCCTGCAGCACCTCGACAATGCGCTGCCAGCGCGCGCTGTCGGACCATTCGAAGCCGACCCTGCGCTCACCCACCGGATAGTCCGCCGGCAGGTTCATCTGGTTGGCAGTGGCGATGAAGCCCTGCTTCGGCTGGTACTGCTTCGGCAGTTCGTCGAGCAACAGAAAGCCCTGCCACTCGTAGCGGCCGTCGCCGGGCACCGGCATCAGGCCATCGAAGCTGGTCCGGCGCGGCGTCTTGCCGGCGGCGACCCAACCGATATTGCCTGACGTGTCGGCATAGACCTGGTTCTCCGACGGCGCGCCCCAGCGCCGCATCGCATCGAGGAAGCCGCCCCACGTCTTCGCGGTCATATAGTCGGAGGAGCCGAAATAGGCCGAGGTGCCCGGCTCGAACCAGATCGAGCGCACGGCGAACGCATGCTTCTTGTCGGCGTCGACAAGGATCACCGGGCCATGGCGGGTGAACTTCAGCTCGAGGTCGCGGTCGGCCTCGCCCTTCACCGCCTCCTTCTCATGCACGATGCGCATGTCCTCCCAGCCCGCGCCGTAGCGATACTGGTTCGGGTTGTCCGGGTTGAGCTCGTAGACGTAGAGGTCTTCCTGGTCGACGTTGAAGATGGTGAGGCCGAACGCGATGGTATCGTTGTGGCCGATCGAGATGCCCGGCAGCGCCGGCTCGCCGGCGCCGATCACGGAGATGCCGGGCGCGTTGAGGCCGACGATGTAGCGCAGCGACGGCACCGAGTGCTCGCGATGCGGATCGTTGGCGAGGATGGGCCGTCCCGTCGCGGTGCGCGATGCGGCGATCACCCAATTGTTGGAGCCGATGGTGTCGCGCTGCTGGTCGGCCTCGGCGAGGTATGTGTCTGGATCGTGCGCCAGCGCGGCCTTCTGGTCCTTCTGAGCTGCGAACTTCACCGGGCGCGTAGCAAGGTCGTAGGCCGCGAGCACGCCCTTCGGCACGCTGCAGGGGTCGAGCCCATCGGGAATCTTCGTGGTCCAGGCCGGCTCCAGCTTGACGCGGAAGCGATCGGCATCGAGGCCGGCGGCGCAGGCGACCAGCGCGCGCTTCACCTCGGAAGCGACGTTGCGCGTGAGACCGTGGCTGCGGATGCGCACGACATCGTCCGCCGACCACAGGTCCGGCATCGTGCCCGCGATCCTGAACTCGATCGGCAGCGGCCGCTTGCCGGCCCTGACGTCGGCGACATAGGCGTTGACGCCGGCGACGAAAGCCTCCGCATAGGTTTTCGCCTTCGGGCCATAGGCCGCCCATTCCGCGTTCATGTCGCCGCGATAGAGGAACAGGCGCAACGCCTTGTCCTGCTCGGCATAGGCGGGACCGAAATCCTTCGCCAAGAGGCCGAGCCCGCGCTTGCGCCAGAGGTCGATCTGCCAGAGCCGGTCGCGCGCGGCGTTGAAGCCCTGCAGGAAGAACAGGTCGTGCTCGTTGCCGGCATAGATGTGCGGAATGCCCCAGACGTCGACCAGGATCTGGCCCGGCGCCTTCAGCCCGGCGACGTCGGTCTTGACCTCGCGCGCCGCCACGAGCGCGCTCGCCTTCTCGCGCGCCGCGGCGGGCGCGGCGAGCCACGCGGTGCAGAGCGCGGCGGTGAGTAGTTTCGCGACGCGGTTGAGATCCGTGTTCATGTTGTTCTCCGATGGTTGTTATTGGTTGGAAGTCAGCACCCGCAGCGGCACTGCGCTCCCTCTCCCGCTTGCGGGGGAGGGCTGGGGTGGGGGGTGTCACCACGATGGGACTAGTCATGATGCGGAGAAAGCCCCCACCCGGATCGCATCTTCGATGCGATCCGACCTCCCCCGCAAGCGGGAGAGGTGGAGCGAGCTTGCCGCAACATCAGATCAACTACTCCCCCTCGTCGCTCGCCAGCACGCCCTTCACCGCGCGGGCCCAGCCGGCGAGCTTGCGATCGCGCGTCGCCTCGCTCATCGCAGGCCTGAAGCGGTGTTCGAGCCGCCAATTGTCGGCGAATTTCGCGGGCTCCGGATAGACGCCGGCCTCGAGGCCGGCGAGATAGGCGGCGCCGAGCGCCGTGGTCTCCTGGATCATCGGGCGATCGACCGGCGCGTTGAGCAGATCGGCGAGCCGCTGCATGGTCCAGTCGGATGCGGTCATGCCGCCGTCGACGCGCAGCACGGTGTTGGCAGCGTTGGCCTCCGGCCAGTCGGTGCGCATCGCGGCCCAGAGGTCGAAGGTCTGGTAGCAGACGCTTTCCAGGGTCGCATGCGCGAGCTCGGCCGGGCCGGTGTTGCGGGTCAGCCCGAACAGCGCGCCGCGCACCCGCGGATTCCAGTAGGGCGCGCCCATGCCGACGAAGGCCGGCACCAGATAGACGCTCTGCATCGAGTCGGATTTATCGGCAAGCGGCCCGGTCTCGGCGGCATGCTTGATGATGCCGAGCCCGTCGCGCAGCCATTGCACCGCGCTGCCGGCGACGAAGATCGAGCCCTCGAGCGCGTAGGTGCGCTGGCCATTGAGCTGGTAGGCGATCGTCGTCAGCAGCTTGTTCTTCGAGGCGACCGGCGTGGTGCCGGTGTTGAGCAGCGCAAAGCAGCCGGTGCCGTAGGTCGACTTCATCATGCCGGGCTCGAAGCAGGCCTGGCCGATGGTCGCGGCCTGCTGGTCGCCGGCGATGCCGGAGATCGCGATCGGGCCGCCGAACAGATCCGCGGTGCTCTCGCCGAACCGGGCGGAGGAATCCTTCACCTCAGGGAGCATCGAGCGCGGCACGCGCAAGAGATTGATGAGGTCTTCGTCCCACGCACCGGCGTGGATGTTGAACAGCAGCGTGCGCGAGGCGTTGGTGGCGTCGGTGGCGTGCACTCGCCCGCCGGTGAGCCGCCACAAGAGATAGCAGTCGACCGTGCCGAACAGGAGTTCGCCGCGCTCGGCGCGTTCGCGCGCGCCCGGCACGTGATCGAGGATCCATGCGACTTTCGTGCCGGAGAAATAGGGGTCGATAATGAGACCGGTCTTGGCCGAGATCGCCGGCTCATGACCTTCGGCCTTGAGCTTCGCGCAGATGTCGGCGGTGCGGCGGTCCTGCCAGACGATGGCGCGGTGCACAGCCTGGCCGGTGGCGCGGTCCCACACCACGGTGGTCTCGCGCTGGTTGGTGATGCCGATCGCTGCGATGTCCTTCGCCTTCAGCCCAGCCTTCTCCAGCGCTTCGCGGCACACCATCACGGTCGAGGTCCAGATATCCTCCGGCTCGTGCTCGACCCAGCCGGAGGCCGGGAAATGTTGCGGAAACTCCTGCTGCGCGACCGCGGCGATGGAGATGTCGCTGCGAAACACCATGGCGCGCGACGATGTGGTGCCCTGATCGATGGCCAGCACGAAAGACATGAGCGTTTCCCTTAAGGCTTCGTAACAGGCGCCAAGGGAGCGGATTACCGCGGCGAGGTCAAGATTGGTGGTGCGTGTGGCGGGATGGTCAAGGCAAAAGCCCCGCCACGGTATCAATCCCGTCATCCTGAGGAGCGCGAAGCGCGTCTCGAAGGATGCACGGCCACAGTCGGGCCGTCGACCCTTCGAGACGGCCGCTACGCGGCCTCCTCAGGGTGACGGTGACAGACTCGATGCTGGGAGAGAAGCAGCGGCGCCGATCACATCGGCCGGTAGGTCCTGACGTCGCCGGGGACGTTGACGCCGATCTTGATCGCGCCGACCGAGCGGATGATGTCGTCGCCGAGCAGCTGGGCGAAGCAGGCATAGCCCCAGTCGTTCATGTGCAGGCCGTCGGCGGTGACGAAATCGTCGATCGGGATCGCCTGCCTCTCGTGCCAGTCGCGCATCACCTCGAAGCGCGGGAAGATGCCGACATGGCGCAGCGCGGCGATGCGGCCGAGCAGCTTCACCATGCCGCGCGCGCTCTCGGGGCGCTCGGTGACGCGCGGCGAATATTGCGGATCGACCAGCACGACATCGGCGCCGTCGGCCTGGATGCGCGCGACGCCGTCCTCGACCTGCTTGGCGGTCTCCGAGGGATCGAGGTTGCGCAGCACCGCGTTGGTGCCGACCTGCCAGATCACCATGTCGGGATGCACGTCGATCACTTCGGTCTGCAGCCGCCTCATCATTTCGGGTGCATCCTCGCCGCCCTTGCCGCGATTGAGCACGCTGATATCGGCCGACGGATACTGCCGGCGCAGCTGCGCGGCGAGCCGGCTCGGATAGGTGAATTCCGGCGACGACGAACCGTAGCCCTGGGTCGAGGACGAGCCGAACGCGATGATGACGACCGGCTTGCCGGCGGCGAGCTTGGCTGCGACATGCGGCAGCGAGCCGGTCGAGTTCGGCACGCCGGTCGGCTGATGACAGGGCACGCGGTGGAAGATGTCGCTGGCGGATTTCGCGACCTGCTTCACCTTGTCGAACGCCTTGGCGGCGACGCCCGGTTGCGGATTGGCCGCATCGGCTTCGATCGCGGCGGGCTTCGCCGCATCGGCCCTGGCCGCTTCAGTCTTTGCTCCCGGCGACAGCGCCGCATGCTGGTCGGCCTGGCCGGTCTGCGCACACAACGGCACGGCCGAGAGCGGCGCGAGCAACGCGAGCGCCGCAACGGCGCGCAGGCTCCGCCCTGCGGCGAAACGAAAAGGGAAGGCAAAACGCATCAACTCGGCTTCCTCTAATTCTGCTGCACCGGGCCCAGATGGGCCGCATCGATCACGAATTTCGCCAGTGCGCGGCCGAGACAGGCATGAACCTTCTTGGCCAGATCGACACCATGCGAGGTGCTGAACAGGTCAAAATATCCGGCGTCGCTCCACTGCTTCATAATCGCGAACCGGTCGAACAGCGGAACGTCGTGCTGCTGCGCAACCACCTTCATATTGTCGAGATATGGCGGCGCAGAGATCATCGTTTCCGTACGCGGGCTGTATTGCAGATTGACCAGCACCACGTCGGTCCCGGCGCCCCGCAACGCAACAACGCCATCGTTGATGGCGGTGCGGAAATCGTCAGGATCGACTGCTCGCATAGCATCGACCGTTCCGGTCTGCCAGATAACCAAAGTAGGCTTTTTTGCTTCAACAAGCTTAACAAGGGTTCCCGCCGTCTCCTCGGCGGTGCTCTTTGCCTGTAATTCTACGGATAGATCGATGGTTGCCGCCGGAAATGCCTCCTTCAGCGCCGCCTGCAGCGTGGCCGGATAGGCGCTCGCCTCGTTGCCGGGGATGGTCGAGGAGCGGCTGCCCACCACCAGCACGCTGAGCGGCTTGTTGGCCTTCACCGCATCGGTGACCTTCGGCAGCGAGCTCTCGCTCGCCAGGAGATAGGCCGGCACGTCGCAGGGCGGCGCCGGCGGCTCGGCGGTATCGCCGGCGCGTGCGGGCGCCGCCGCCAAACAGGCGGCCAATAGCGTCAGGCCCAGCATCGTCCGCGCGGACATCATGCTCCCCCTCCCGCCATATCGGCGCTGCCGCCGGCGCCTTTTTTCGAGGCGCCTTTTTCGGCGGAGTGCTTGTACCACGAAATAATCCACGCCATGCCGCACATGATGAGGATGCCGCAAACGCTGATCAAGGCGTGCAGTGCGGCACCGCCAGATACTTCGGCAAGCACGAAGTGACCGGCAAAGGCGAGGAAGACCCCGAGGCAGAATATCTCAAGCGAATGCTGGCCACACAGGATCAATGGTCGCAGCCAGGGCGATTTCAAGCCCGGCCAGTCCCTCGGCAGGAAGCGCACGGTGAGCGCGGCGAGCGCCAGGAAATGCGCGAACCGCAACACGTCCAGGTCGGTCTTGTTGATCGGATACATCCATTGCTCGATCACCTTCGGCATGATGTGGCCGAGCTGCGGCACGTACCAGGTCAGCGTGACGAAGAACGCCGCGACGAGGTAGACGATGCAGATCCACATCGTGATGTTCGACGACAGGATGCGCGACATCCGCCGCGCGCCGCCGAGCGCACACCAGGCGCCGAACACGAACAGCAATTGCCAGGCGAACGGGTTGAACGCCCAGAAGCCGTTCGGATAGGCCGAGAGGTAGAGATCGAACTGCCAGGTCAGCGCGTAGAGCAGGACCGACAGGCCGAGCGTGACATCGGGCTTCCACTTCATCAGCCACAGGATCAGCGGCAGGAACAGCATCAGCACGATGTAAAGCGGCAGCACGTCCATGTTGACGGGACGGAAGCGCAGCAGCAGCGCCTGCACGATGGTGACGTCGGGCTGCTTGAGGAAGTCCATGATCCCCATCTCTTCGGTGTAGAGCGGGTTCTCGAACGAGGTCGCGACATAGGAGATCTCGGCGAGGAAGATCGTGAACAGGAAGACATGCGCGACATAGATCTGCCAGACCCGGCGCAGGATGCGCGCGGTCGCGATCACGAAGCCGCCCTCCAGCATCGCGCGGCCGTAGACGAAGGCGGCGGTGTAGCCGGAGATGAAAATGAAGATCTCGGTGGCGTCGGAGAAGCCGTAGTTGCGGATCGTCAGCCAGGTCAGGAGATTGGTCGGCAGATGATCGATGAAGATCAGCCACAGCGCGAGCCCACGGAACAGATCGAGCCGGAGTTCGCGCTCGCCGGTCGCCGGCAGCGAGATCGCGGGCGCCGCCGCCACGGCTTTCGCCTTGACCTCGGCCTCGGCCTTTGCCCCGGTTTTGGCGTCAGCCACCGGCGAACCGGCTATGGGATCGGCAATCGAGCTCATCAAACACCGTGTCTGCTGCGGGCGCCCGCAGGTCGTGCTGAAAAGATAATATCGGTCCACAACTTGCCGACAAAGCACAGAGTGCGGCGACATGCGGCCGCGCTTTAGAGCGGAACTATGTTGAAACCACGATGAACAGCCGGTCCCGGGACCGGCTTTTCACGGCCTGCCCGGCGATTGGTTCCGGCTGACCAATTGGCTATGATGGGTGCCTGTTTGCGCATGATCCGGCCGAAAGCGGATTCTGCGCCGAGATCATCGGATTGAGCCGTATGTACCGCGCCGTTACCCGCCAGATCGAAGTCACCGTCGAGCCGAACTTCATGCCGGAGCGCTCGTCGATCGACCGGCGCGAATTTTTCTGGTCCTACAAGATCGTGATCGTCAATTCAGGCCCGGAAACGGTGCAGCTGCGGACGCGGCACTGGATCATCACCGACGCCACCGGCCGCCGACAGGAGGTGCGTGGCGAGGGCGTGGTCGGCGAGCAGCCGGTGCTCGCGCCCGGCGAGCGTTTCGAATACACCTCAGGCGTGCCGCTGCCGACCGCCTCCGGCTTCATGACCGGCAGCTACCAGATGGTCACCGAGGCCGGCGAACGCTTCGACATCGACGTGCCGACGTTCTCGCTGGATAGCCCGAGCCCGGACGGGAAAAGGGTGCTGAATTAGCCGCGCTGTCAGTCTCGCCGCGCTCCAAGCAGTCACCGGGGATGCGGGCCGTCAAATTTCTGAATAATGGAAATAGTTTCGGGTTTTCTGATTTGCCCGACGGACGGACGCCCACAGCCGGCCTCAGTTCCTCATCATTTCAACGTGCCATTGCGCATTGGGGCGGCACGGCCGCCACGCGATCACTGCAATCGACCGGCCGGCGCCAGGAACCAATGGCTCGCGAGGCTCTTGGCTCCCTGACACAAGCACTTTTTGGAGAAATCATATGAAGAAGCTCGCGATCTATTTGGCAGCCGGCGCAAGTGCCCTTGTCATGACTGCCACAAGCACGGCTTTCGCCGCACCGCTTTCACTCGGCGCGTCGGTCGGGCCGGAGAGCAACATCCAGAACGTTCGCATGGTTTGCGATGAAGCCGGCCGTTGCTGGCGCGCACGAGGCGAACGCCGCGTCATCGTCCGTGAGCCCGATGATTCATACGGATACGCAC